>JBHHWH010000077.1:0-10751 GCA_046756405.1 Acidimicrobiia bacterium
CCGTCGAGGCCCGCCATGAGCATGGCGGCGAAGGCCAGGTAGGGGTTGGCCGCCGGGTCAGGGCAGCGGAACTCGATCCGCTTCGCCGCCGGCTTCTGGGTGTACTGCGGGATCCGCACCGCCGCCGAACGGTTCCGGGACGAATACACCAGGTTCACCGGGGCTTCGAAGCCGGGCACCAGGCGGTGGTAGGAGTTGGTGGTCGGAGCAGCAAAGGCCAGGATCGCCGGGGCGTGCCTCAACAGCCCGCCGATGTACCACCGAGCAACGTCGGAGAGCCCGGCGTAACCGCCCTCGTCGAAGAAGAGGGGCTCACCGCCCTTCCACAGCGACTGGTGGGTGTGCATCCCCGAGCCGTTGTCCTCGAAGATCGGCTTGGGCATGAACGTCACCGTCTTACCCACCTGCCAGGCGGTGTTCTTGACGATGTACTTGTAGAGGGTCACGTTGTCGGCGGTGCGCAACAGGGTGTCGAAGCGCATGTCGATCTCCGCCTGACCGGCAGTCCCCACCTCGTGGTGCTGGACTTCGACTTGGATTCCGGCCGCCTCCAGGTTGTGGGTCATCTCCGACCGCAGGTCCTGGTAGTGGTCGGTGGGGGGTACTGGGAAGTAGCCCTCCTTGTAGCGGGGCTTGTAGCCAAGGTTCCCGCCCGGCTCCTCCTCGCCGGAGTTCCAGGCCCCCTCGACCGAGTCAACGAAGTAGAAGCCGGAGTTTTGGTTCTGGCCGAAGCGGACATCGTCGAAGATGTAGAACTCGGCTTCCGGGCCCCAGTAGGAGGTGTCGGCGATGCCCGTCGAAACCAGATAGTCCTCGGCCTTCCGAGCCACATAGCGAGGGTCCTTCGAATAGGGAGCACCGGTGATCGGGTCGTTGACGAAGCAGTAGAGAATCAGGGTCTTGCGATCCCGGAAGATGTCCTCCACCGCGGTAACCGGGTCGGGGATGAGCACCATATCCGACTCTTGGATCTGCTGGAAACCTCGAATCGAGGAGCCATCGAAGCCGAGGCCGGCCTCCAGGGACTCCTCGTTGATCTCCCGGGCGGGGACGGTGAAATGCTGCACCTGGCCGGGCAGGTCACAGAAACGGAGGTCTACGAACTCGTAGCCCTCCTCCTCGATCAGCTTGACGACGTCGGTCACGGCCCACTCCTCTCAAGTTATCTACATAAGACCGCCGGTGTTTGTATCCCGGACCGGTTGCGCCCCCGTTGCTGGAATGTGAACAGCGTGTTACAGGGCCCAAGTCGGTTCGCTCGGAACGTTACCCGGCGACGATTGACACGCGATGAGGCCTCGGAGTCCCGATGATCCAGGACGTGATCCACGCATTCCACTGGCCGGCAGAAGGAGACCGCCGGTCCTTTTCGCGCCGTGACTGAAGGGCTGGAGACGGCGCTCCGGCACGTCGAAGGGCTGGGAAGGTCGGGCGTCGAGGAGCGGGAACAACCCTCCTGGATCCAACTGCACACGCCTGGCACGTCCGACGTCCGACCCTCGCTCTCGGCCGACTACCGTGTTGCCACGTCATGCCAGCCACCATCGTCTTGGGCGCCCAGTGGGGCGATGAGGGCAAGGGTCGGGTGGTCGACTACTTCGCCGAGAGCGCTGACTTCGTGGTCCGCTTCCAGGGGGGCAACAACGCTGGACATACCATCGTCGTTGGCGACCAGCGTCTCGCCCTCTCCCTTATTCCCTCCGGCATCCTCTACCCCGACTGCACCCCCGTCATCGCCTCCGGGGTGGTGGTTGACCCAGAGGTCCTCCTCGCCGAGATGGACATGGTGGCCAAGCTGGGCCCCGATCCCTCCAAGGTGGTGCTCTCCTCCAACGCCCACCTGATCATGCCCTACCACCGCAAGCTGGACGCGGTGATCGAGCGCTACCTGGGAAAGAACCAGATCGGCACCACGAAAAAGGGCATTGGTCCCGCCTACACCGACAAGTATGCCCGGTTCGGCATCCGTGTCCAGGATCTGTTCGACCCCAAGATCTTCCGAAAGAAGGTGGAGGCTGCCCTGGTGGAGAAGAACAAGCTTCTTCCCCGGGTGTACAACACCCTCCCCATGGATCCCGACGAGATCGTCGAGGCCTACCTCGGCTACGCCGACCGCCTCGCCCCCCAGGTGGCCGACACCTCCCTCCTCCTCCATCGGGGCCTCCGAGAAGGCAAGCAGGTCCTCTTCGAAGGCGCCCAGGGCACGCTGCTGGACATCGACCACGGGACCTACCCCTTCGTCACCTCCTCCAACCCCACCGCCGGCGGGGCCGTGGTCGGTTCGGGTATCGGCCCGAAGGACATCGACGAGGTGATTGGCGTCGCCAAGGCCTACATCTCCCGGGTGGGAACCGGTCCCTTCCCCACCGAACTCCACGACGAGACAGGTGACCGGATGATCGAACTGGGCGGCGAGTACGGGACGGTCACCGGGCGCCGTCGTCGCTGCGGCTGGCTGGACCTGCTCGCCCTCCGCTATGCCGCCAGGGTGAACAGCCTCACCAAGATCTTCATCACCAAACTGGACATCCTCTCCGCCTTCGACACGATCAAGGTGGCGGTCGCCTACCGCGCCGGCCCGGACCGCTACACGGAGTTCCCCGACCGCCAGAGCGTCCTCTACCACTGTGAACCGGAGTACGAGGAGCTGCCAGGCTGGGGAACCGACATCACCGGCGCCCGTGACTACGACGACCTACCCAAGGAGGCCAGGGCCTACATCGAGTACATCGCCAAAGCCACAGAAGTGCCGGTGGGGTGGGTGTCGGTGGGTCCGGAACGCTCCCAGCTCGTCAAAGTGCCATGAGGGTTCTCCTCCTCGGTGGCGGAGGGCGTGAGCATGCCCTGGGCTGGAAGCTGGCCCAATCGCCCCGGGTCCACGAGCTGATCTCCCTCCCCGGCAACCCGGGTCTGGCGGAGCTGGGGCCGGTGGTGGAGGGGATCTCCCTCACCGACGTGGGGGCGGTGGCCGCCCTGGCCCGGACCCAAGGCATCGACCTGGTGGTGGTCGGCCCCGAAGCACCGTTGGCAGCCGGTGTCGTGGACGCCCTTGCCGATCTAGGCGTACCCACCTTCGGCCCTACCCGGTCCGCAGCCCGTCTGGAGTCGTCCAAATCCTTCGCCAAGGAGGTGATGATCCGCGCCGGAGTCCCCACCGGCGGTGCGGAGACCTTCACCGAACCGGAACCCGCCAAGGCCCACCTGGCCACCCTGAACCCACCCTTCGTAGTGAAGGCCGACGGCCTGGCGGCGGGGAAGGGGGTGCTGGTCACCGACTCCCGGACCGAGGCCGGGGCCTGGGTGGACCGGTGGCTACCGGAAGGGCCGGTGGTCGTGGAGGAGTTCCTCGAGGGACCCGAGGTGAGCATCTTCGCCGTCTGCACCGCCCGGGGAGCTGTCGCCTTGGAGCCGGCCAGAGACTACAAGCGGCTCGGTGACGGAGATGTCGGCCCCAACACCGGTGGTATGGGCTCCTACTCCCCTGTGGACGACCTCCCCGAGGGCCTGGTGGCACAGGTGATGGCCGAGGTGATCGAACCTACCCTCGTCCGGATGGCCCACGACGGTCATCCCTTCACCGGTTTCCTCTATGCCGGGCTGGTGCTCACATCGGCAGGCCCGAAGGTGTTGGAATTCAACGTCCGTCTCGGCGACCCCGAGTGCCAGGCCATCCTTCCCCGACTGGAGACCGACCTGGTTGACGTCCTCGAAGGCTCCCCGCCCGCCTGGTCGGAGACAGCCACGGTCAACGTGGTGCTAGCGGCCAAGGGATATCCGACGGCCCCCGAGAAGGGTGCGGAGATCCGTGGTCTGGGCAATGTTCCCGACGATGTGCTGGTCTTCCACGCTGGAACCAACCAGGAGAACGGGAAACTGGTGGTGAACGGCGGCCGGGTCCTCAACCTGGTGGGCACAGGACCCACCGTGGCCGAGGCCCGGAACCGGGCCTACGCCGCCGCCGAGGCGGTCACCTGGCCGGGAGTCCAGTTCCGGACGGACATCGCCTCCTAGGGCTCCGGCGGCGTCCACCGCCAGGCGTCGTAGGGACCCTGCCGGTAGGGACAGCACCGGGTGGGTCCCCACATGAGCACCTCAGTCCCGGTCCATACCATCTCCCAGTCGGTGCCCCACCCGGGAAGACGGATCTTGTCCCAGAGTCGTCGCTCGGGGTCGTAGATCGCAGCCCTGCCGTATTGAGGAACCAACAGCCTTCCACTGATCTGGATCGCACCCGAGCTTCCTCCACCACCGACCAGGTCGAGTCTGCCCGCAAAGACCCACTCCGACTCGTCGGGGCTCAGCATCACCGCATGGGTCAGGTCCCATACGAACAGCGTGTCACCAAGGACCGCCACCTGACGGGACGTGGCACAGGCGGCAAAGAAAGGGGCCTCCCTTCCAGGAAGCGGCAGCATCTCCCAGTCCGATCCGTCCCATATGGCAAGGGACACGCCCTCGCAGTCGCCCGTGGAGCCCGCCGCCAGGAGTTTGCCACCGAAGACATAGAGCGCCCTCTCCTCCCGGCCCGAGCCCACCGGGAAGGGCGGTTCGGGCAGCAGCGTCCACTCTCGGGTGGTGAGGTCGTAGCGGTCCAATCGTTCCCCCCAGACGAACAGCTCGGCACCAGTAGAAACGATCCGTCCGGGTACCGGGGGAGGCTCCACACCCACGTCGCTGAGGCTGATCCACGAATCGGAGCCAGGGTCGTAGGCGAGGAGGCCCTCTTCGCTCACCACGACCATCTTCCCGCCGTCCCACATCGCTCTGCTCCGTGTTGACGAAGGCAGCGGAGAAGAGGCCAAGGCCCGCCATTCCCCCGTTGCCGGGTTGTAGGCGCCGCCGGAGGTTCCTCCCCAGATGATCATTTCGGTGCCGGTCCAGAACACTTCAGGGCTGGTAACGGTCTCCACGAAGGGACCCGGGTCTAGATAGCTGGCATGCCATGGCGGGCGGGTCGCTGGCGACTCAAGGGAGAGCACAGGAGCGTCCCAGCTCGGAGCCGACTCAGAGAGCCGGTCGAGGGGGATGAGCTGAACACCTCCCAGGGCACTACATGCCACCGCGATACTGTCGCAGCCGCGGCGCACGGCGAAGCTCCGGTAGGTCGCCTCCATCGACACCGGCATCTCCACATCTGTCGCCCAGCGGAACGGCGCCTCCAACAGGACCACCGGGTCGCCGGCGGCGGACTCGGTCCGGATCGAAGCGGCTATGACCTCTCCGGCCTCCGCACCGAGGGCGGCCAACGCCTCGGGGTAGAACTCGATGGCGACCACATCGTCCCGGGCTAGGGCGAAGAAGACGCCGTTGGGATCCAGGCCGGTCTCCGCTTCGGCGGCGCGAAAGGCGTGGGCCTGGCCGAGCCCCACACTGAGGACCCCGGCGGGCATGGTCCGGTCTTCCAGTGCCATCATGATCCCCGCCGAGATTCCGGTTAGCTCTTCGACTACCGGCCTTCCGAAGCGGACGACGTACGGCGACCTGTCGGGGAGAGCGCCGCTGACCCCTTGGACCCTCACCTGTGGCTGACTCGGAACAGGGATCGCATCCTCGACCTCGGAGGGTTCCTTGAGCGACGAACCGTCGGGAAGCGTCCACAAGAACACGAGCCCCGCGAGCACGACGGCTGCCGTCAGAGCTAGCCAGCGTTTCATGGCTCCGGCGGCCTCCACCGCCAGGCGTCGACGCCGGAGTCCCCTCCGGTCCACCCCCACTTGAGGATCTCCTCGCCGGTCCACACCATCTGCGAAGGGCCGCCGGACCCCGGCAACAACACCTGGGTCCAAGTACCCGCGGCGGGGTCGTAGAGGACACCGCGCCCGTCGGCAGGAATCAGCACCCGACCGTCAAGGACCAGTGCTCTCGCCAACCCGTCTAGGTTGTCGAGCCGGGGATCGCCCACGTAGACCCACTCTCCCGTGGCAGGGGTGTAGCTGAAGGCGTCGGATCCTCGATCCCAGACCAAGATCGAGTTCTCCACAACCACGCTCTGTACCGGATTCGTACAGGCCAACGGATCCGGCGTACGCGGCAACAGCTCCCAACGGTTCCCATCCCACAGCGCCATATCCAGGCCGTCGCATGCCCTGGGATCCGATGCCACGAGGAGCAACTCCTCCCCGAAGGCATAAAGCCCGACAAGGTGCTGAGGGGTTGCCTCAAAGGGAGGCCGCGGAAGACGTTGCCACTCCCCCTCAGCCGGATCGAGACTGACCACCTCACCATCCCACAGGTAAACCGCGCCACCCGCCCACACGATCTCACTCGGGAGAAAAGAGGAGTAGCTGGGAGCAATCTCCGTCCAAGCATCGGTCTCCGGGTCGTAGACCACGGTGACCCCCTCTGACATCGCGATCAGAACCTCGTCGGCCCACACCGCCCTGTTGAAGAAGTCCACTGGCAGTGGGGCCGGAGCAAGCATCCGCCACCTTCCGGTCTCCGGGTTGTAAGCGGCGCCGTCGAGGAGACTGGGGATCGAGCGGCTCACGCCGTGCCCGCCCCAGACGATCATCTCCGAACCCGTCCATGCGACGGCGTTGGGCACGCGGGCGCTAAGGGGACCAGGATCCACATAGCTGGGGTGCCAATCGGGTCGGGGCGCCTGGGAGGCGACGGTCACCCGGGCGTCATCCCAAACCGGAGCGACTGAGTAGAGGCGGTCGAGAGGAATCACCTGTACTCCGCCCTGGCGGTTGCAGGCCACTGCGATCTGGTCGCAGCCACGGCGCACAGCGAAGGTCTCGAAGGTCACCTCCATGGCCGTAGACACCTCGAGGTCGGTGGCCCATCGGAAGGGAGGATCGAGTTTGAGCACGGGGAACCCACCTTCGACCTCGCCAACGAAGGCGCTGAAGAAAACCTCATTCGCCGCCGAGCCCAACGCCTGCCACACCTCGTCATCGAGCGTGACCTCCACGACGTATGAGGGGTCGCCGAACCGGTAGGTGAAGGGTCCATCCTGTTGGGATGCTCCCGCCTGGCCTTTGACATCGAAGCTGACCTCGCCGGCGGGGATCGTTCCGTCTTCGAGGTCCGCCATGATCGCCGCCGAGATTGCAGTCACCTTCTCCGTCCTCTCCGGCTCGAACCGGAGGGAGAAGCGGGTCCCGTCGGGGAGAGCTCCGACAATGAAACCGTTGCCGAGCACCCGGACGAACCGTCTCTCCGCAGAGGCTGGTGCGGTGGTCGTCGTGGTGGTCGGCGGCGTCGGAGGCGGAAGGGCCTCAGGGAGGGTGGTGGTGACCACCGGATACTCGTCGGACGAGGTGATCGCGAACAGTCCCCCCGCGAGTACCAGCACCGCCGCCGCGGCGACACCTCTACCCATCTGCGGGTTCTCCTTTTACGGCCCCCGGGCGAAGGCGGTTACCGTCTCGGCCCATGAGTCACAAGGTAGCGATAGTCATGGGCTCCGGTTCGGACCGGCCCGTCATGGAGAAGGCCGCCACCATGCTGGAGCGGTTCGGGCTCGAATACGAGATGCGGGTCATGTCTGCCCACAAAACGCCCGACGTGGCCCTGGAGTTCGCCTCCAACGCCGCCGACAACGGCTTCGAGGTGATCATCGCCGGGGCGGGGAAGGCGGCCCACCTGGCCGGAGTGATGGCCGCCAAGTCGCTGCTGCCGGTGATAGGAGTGCCCATCTCCGCCTCCCTGGACGGTCTCGACGCTCTGCTATCAACGGTGCAGATGCCCACCGGGATTCCCGTGGCCACCGTGGCTATAGATGCTGCTGCCAACGCCGCTCTGCTGGCAGTGGCCATCCTCGCTGTGGACGATCCCGAACTCACTGCAAAGCTCGCCGACTACCGAGCGGAGCTGGCGGAGAAGACCCTGGCCGGCTGAGCGGATACCATCGACCTCCCATGAGCGACATCTCCTTCGAAAAACCCGACCCGAAAGACTTCCTACGCCTTGACGCCCTCCTCTCCGACGAGGAGAAGCTGCTCCGCGACACCGTCCGCGAGTACGTGGAGAAAGAGATCAACCCCCACGTGGCCGAATGGTGGGAGGAGGGGGTGATCCCCCACGCCGACCTGGCCAAGTCCTTCGGGGAGCTGGGGATGCTGGGCATGCACCTGGACGGTTATGGCTGTGCGGGAACCTCCAACGTCGCCTATGGACTCGCCTGTCTGGAGTTGGAGGCGGGGGATTCCGGGATCCGCTCCTTCGTCTCCGTCCAGGGGTCGCTGGCCATGTTCCCCATCTGGAAGTTCGGCTCCGAGGAGCAGAAGCAGACCTGGCTGCCGCCGATGGCCAAAGGCGAAGTACTGGGCTGTTTTGGGCTCACTGAGGCCGACGCCGGCTCGGACCCCTCCTCGATGCGCACCCATGCCCGCCGCGACGGCTCCGACTGGGTGATCAACGGCTCGAAGATGTGGATCACCAACGGCTCCATCGCCGACATCGCCATCGTCTGGGCCCGCACCGACGAAGGAGTGCGCGGCTTCATCGTCCCCACCGACTCGGACGGCTTCTCGGCCCCGGAGATCAAAGGGAAGGCATCGCTCCGGGCGTCGGTGACCTCGGAATTGATCCTCGACGAGGTGCGGGTGCCCGACGACTTCGTCCTGCCCGGGGTGGCTTCGATGCGGGGTCCGCTGTCCTGTCTCAACGAGGCCCGGTTCGGAATCGCCTTCGGCGCCATGGGGGCCGCCCGCTCCTGCTACGAGACGGCGTTGGACTACGCCCTAGAACGGCACCAGTTCAACCGGCCCATCGCCTCGTTCCAGCTCACCCAGCGCAAACTGGTGGAGATGATGGTGGCAGTTCAGAAGGGAACGCTCCTGGCCCTTCATCTGGGGCGGCGCAAGGACGCCGGGGAGATCACCCCGGAACAGATCTCCTTCGGCAAGTTCGACAACGTCCGCAACGCCCTGGAGGTGGCCCGCACCGCCCGGTCGATCCTCGGCGCCAACGGCATCACCCTGGAATACCCGGTGTTCCAGCACATGGCCAACCTGGAGACAGTCTTCACCTACGAAGGTACCAACGAGATCCACACCCTGATCCTCGGCCAGGCGATCACCGGACTAGACGCCTTCACGTGATCGTTCTGTGCGGATCTACGGACCGTTTAGGCCCAAAGACCCGCACAGAACGTTTGGGAAGTCCACATCGGCGAGCTTGAGCCAGGCGGCCACCTGCTCTAGTTCGCTGCGGAGGGCCCGGCCTACCGCCACCTTGTCCACTCCGGGCTCGGGGAAGGCGCCCTTCACCCGCAGAACGCCCGCCTTGCGGTCGGACTTCAGGTCCACTCGGGCCACCAGCTTGCCATCCATCAGGAATGGGAGCACGTAGTAGCCGTAAACCCGCTTCTCCGCAGGCACATAGATCTCGATCCGGTAGCGGAAGCCCCACAGCCGCTCCACCCGGGGCCGGAACCAGATAAGACTGTCGAAGGGAGAGACCAGGGCGGCACCTTCAACTCTCCGCGGAAGCTTCGCCTCGGGATGGAGGTAGGCGGGTTTGGACCAGCCCTCCACTCCCACCTCGACCAGCTCCCCTTTCCCAATTAGACGGTCGATGAGGGGGCGCGCCTGGGAAACCTTGATCCGGTAGTAGTCGGCCAGATCGTCGGCGGTGGCCACACCCAGCGAACGGGCCGCTTTCAGCACCAACTCCGCACGGGCCTCCTCGATCGGGAGGGCAGGCGAGTTGAGGTACTCAGCGGGGATAACCCTTTCGGTGATGTCGTAGCGACGGGTGAAGTTGGGGCGGGCAGCGGTGGTGACCCGGCCCCGGGAGAAGAGGGCCTCCAGGGCCACCTTGCCCTTGGCCCAGCCCCACATGGTGTTGGGCTGGGAGTTGCCCGGGTCGGGGAGATCCCGCACCTGGAGGGGACCGCGGGCCGCCACCTCCTCGTACACCGACTGAACGTAGTCGGGAAACTCCTCCTCGAACCGGGTCAGGCGGCCCCAATACGGCTCGTCTTCCATCCGCCACCGCATCAGGCGGTGGTGTTCCGTCGGAAGAAGCGACGCCTCATGCCCCCAATATTCGAACACCTCCCCTGAGCCCCACAGCCAGCGGTCGAGAGAATCCCGGTCGTAGGGGCCGAGTCGGGCGAAGAAGGGCATGTAGTGGGCCCGGGCGAAGACGTTCACTGAGTCCAACTGGACTAGCCCTACCCGATCCATCACCCGGCGGAAGTGGCGGACATCGACCCTCCCCGGCGGCCGGGGGTCGGCCAGCCCCTGGGCTGCGAGGGCGAAGCGGCGGGCTTGGCTGAGGGTGATCTTCCGCATCGACGTGCAACGCTACCCGGAACCAATGCCGAGGTGGCCGGCTGCTACCTCTTGACGACCCCCCCGGCTCCTATATCTTTTTCGGCATGGCTGCGCTGAGGGCGAGCAGTGGACTAGGGCATCTGATCTGGCGAGTGGTGGTAGCCGCGATGTTCGTCGCCTTGGCCACACAGATCGAAGCGGCAATGGCTCATACCCCGGGCGAAGTGGGTTACGTGTGGACGTGCGTTCGAGGCGAAGGACACGAGTCCTTCGGCGGCTACTGCTACAAGCACCACAGCAACGCCGATGCCAGGATTTACAAGGTGAATGAAGCGGCATGGCCGAGTTCATGGGTCAGCGCGGTCCGTAACGGACACAACACATGGGATCAGACCAACGGCCACCAGTTCAACTACATCGTCCAGACGACGAACACGACCTACAACTCGCATGTGATGCTGGTGAGCGTGCCGTGCAACGAGCCGAATTGGGCGGGATGTGCCCTGGTCAAGTGGTCAGGCA
>JBHHWH010000078.1:0-10700 GCA_046756405.1 Acidimicrobiia bacterium
CTGCGGGCGGTGATCGCCCGAAACATGCTTCGCAGTCACACCGAGACCGCCCCGGTTACGTTGCACTCGACCGTTGATCTGGGCGATTGGGTGCCGGCTCATGTCACCGCCACCGTGGTGAAGGCCGTTGCTGAGATACTCCCCGGACATCCCAGCCTCCACGGCCGCCGAGAAGGCAGCGTCTTCACCGCGGCCGACGTCGCTCAGGTGGCGGTGGCGATCCAGACCGACGATGGACTGGTGGCGCCTGTGGTCCGGGACGCTGCATCCTTATCGGTGGAGGAGGTCGCCGAAGCCATAGGGAACTTGGCGAAACGCGCCGCAGCCAAAACACTCACCGCCGAGGACTTCGACGGAGGCACTTTCACCGTGACGAATCTCGGCGGGTACGGTGTCGACGGCTTCACCCCACTTGTCAACCTTCCCCAAGTGGCGATTCTCGGTGTAGGCGCTGTCCGGCGGGTTCCGGTGATTGGCGAGACGGGCGAGGTGGCTGCGGGAAATCAGCTGGTGCTGTCACTCACGTTCGACCACGCCTTCGTCGATGGCGCTCCCGCCGCGATGTTCCTCGGTCAGGTTGGGGAGGCCCTTGCGGGCCTCGCCGACCAGGGTTGACTTGGGGTGCTGAAGGCCAGCTCCCGCGGCGAGCTGGCGAGGATTCACAGCCGCTTCAGGGCAGCAAGGGACTGCTCGAGGGCTTGTTTGGCGTCGGCGAAGAGCATCATCGTGTTGTCCCTGTAGAAGAGGGGGTTGTCGATCCCGGCGAAGCCAGGGGAGAGACTTCGTTTGATCACGATCACCTTGCCGGCCTTGTCTACTTCCAGGACGGGCATGCCATAGATGGGGGAGCCGGGGTCGTCCCGGGCGGAGGGGTTGACCACGTCGTTGGCACCCACGATCAGCACCGCATCGGTGTGAGGGAACTTCGGGTTGGCCTGCTCCAGGTCGAGGAGCTGCTCATAGGGCACGTCGGCCTCGGCCAACAAGACGTTCATGTGTCCGGGCATCCGGCCCGCCACCGGGTGGATGGCGTAGTTGACGCCGACTCCTCGCTCTTCTAGCTCTTTGGCCAGGTCTCGCACCGCGTGCTGTGCCTGGGCCACAGCCAGCCCGTAGCCGGGAACGATGATGACGCTGTCGGCGTAGCCGAGGGTGATGGCCACGTCGTCGGCGGTGGCCCGGTTCACCGGCTTGTCCGACATCACGCCGACACCGCCCGCTCCCGTTCCGAAGCCGGAGAAGAGAACGTTTCCCAGAGAGCGGTTCATCGCCTCGGTCATCTGGAAGGTCAGGATCAACCCCGCCGCTCCCACCAGCGCCCCGCCGATGATCAACGGGTTGGACTCGATGACGAACCCCGCGGCAGCAGCGGCCAGGCCAGAGAAGGAGTTCAGCAGCGAGATGACCACCGGCATGTCGGCGCCACCGATAGGCACCACCGCGGAGATCCCCAGGAGCAGCGAGAGCGCCCCGACGATCCAGTATCCGAAGCTCTCCCCGGTGAAGCCTGCCCAAAGGGCGAAGACGACAACGGCGATGCCGATCAGAGCATTGAGGAAACGCTGACCGGGGAAGACGAGGGGGCGACCAGGCATGAGCCCCTGGAGCTTGGCGAAGGCAACGAAGCTGCCGGTGAAGGTGACCGCCCCGATCACCGTCGAGGCCATGATCGAGACCGACGTCTCCGGAGCAAGGCCGTCCAGCCCCAACTCGAGAGCCTCTGCTGCCGCCACCAGAGCCGAGGCGATGCCTCCGAATCCGTTGAAGGCCGCCACCATCTGGGGCATGGCGGTCATCTTCACCCTGATGGCTGCCCAGGCGCCGACGACGGTTCCTACGAACAGGCCCGCCATAACTGTTCGCCAGTTGACGATGTCCTGGGCTAAGAGGGTGAGGACGAGGGCGAGGAGCATGCCCAGGGCGGCGAGCCGGTTCCCGGAGACGGCAGTCCGGGGTCCAGACAGCCTGCGGAGGCCGACGATGAACGCCACCGACGAGGCCAGGTAGAGGATCTCGATCACTGCTTGTCCTTCTTGCCACGGAACATCTCCAGCATCCGGTCGGTGACCAGAAACCCGCCGACGACGTTGATAGTGGCGGCAGCGACGGCGATGAACCCCAAGAGTTCCGCCAGGGGAGTGGATCCGATCCCGGCGGCGGTGACCGCGCCGATGATGGTGATTCCCGAGATGGCGTTGGCTCCCGACATCAATGGTGTGTGCAAGGTGGGCGGCACCTTGGAGATGACCTCGAAGCCCACGAAGGCGGCGAGGACGAAGACGGTGATCCCGACGACGAGGGCGCTCATGTTTCCGCTCCCAGACCGAGGGAGCGTCGCACTACAGGATGGACCACCTTGCCGTCATGGGTGATACACGCACCGGAGGTGATCTCGTCGGAGAAGTCGAGGCTGAGTGCGCCCTCTTCGTTGGTCATCCGGGCCAGAAGTGAAGTGACGTTCCGGGCGTACATCTGGGAGGCGTCCTTGGCGACCCGTCCGGGAAGGTCGGTGGGCCCGGCGATGGTCACACCATGGTGGACGAAGGTCTCGCCGGGTCGGGTCAGCTCGCAGTTCCCTCCCGTGGGAGCGGCGACGTCGACGATCACCGAGCCGGGTCTCATCCCCTCCACCATCTCTCGAGAGACCAGGAGCGGGGCCGGCGAGCTGGGGATCTGGGCTGTGGTGATCACCACGTCGGAGTCGGCCACTACTGGCGCCAGAGCGGCCTGCTGCCTTCTCTGGGTTTCGTCGGAGACCTCCTTGGCGTAGCCGGTGGCGGCGGCGGCAGACTCGTCGACCGGGGCGGCCACGAACCTCGCGCCGAGGCTCTCGATCTGCTCCGCCACTTCGGGGCGGATGTCGTAGGCGGAGACGGCAGCGCCGAGGCGACGGGCGGTGGCTATGGCCTGGAGGCCTGCCACGCCGGCCCCAAGCACCAGCACCTTCACCGGGGGGATAGTGCCTGCGGCGGTGGTGAGCATGGGGAAAAAGCGAGGGGTGAGGGTGGCGGCGAGGAGCACGGCGTGATACCCGGCCGCGGTGGCCTGAGAGGAGAGAGCGTCCATCGTCTGGGCGACGGTGGTGCGTGGAATCGCCTCCATGGCAAAGGCGGTGATGCGGCGGCGAAGAAGCACCCGCACCAATTCGGCAGCGTCAAAGGGGTCCAGCATCCCAATGAGTACCGCTCCCTCGGGTATGCGCTCCGCCTGGTCCCCTGAAGGCGGGCCTACCACGAGAACGACATCGGCACCTGGATAGGGATCGGGTACCAATTCGGCACCGACGCCCCGATAGTCATCGTCCCAAAAGAAGGCTCCTGCACCAGCCCCTTCCTCAACGACCACCGTCTGGCGTGCTTCGGTGAGGCGAAGGACCGCATCCGGGGTCAACGCCACCCGGCGTTCCCCCGGCGCTTCGGCGGGGATGGCTATGCGCATCGGCTCCGACGGTAATGGGAACTGCCCGGTTGACTAAACCCGGAACTGGAGTCAGCCTCCATCGTTCTGTGCGGATCTACGGACCGTTTTGGCCTGAAAACCCGCACAGAAAGTTATCCACAATCGTTCTGTGCGGATCTACGGACCGCATTGGCCTGAAAACCCGCACAGAAAGGTTGTTAGACGCCGTGGCTCAGAGCCACATTCCCCACTTGCTCGCCGGACTCCAGATAGCGGAGGGCATCGGGGAGCTGGTCGTAGGGGAACACCCGGGCAATAGGGGCCTTGGCCTTGCCCAGGCTCACCCAGTTGAAGGCCCGGGCGAACTGAGCGTGGGTGCCCATCGACGAGCCGATCAGCTCCAGGTGACGGAAGAAGAGAACAGGGAGGGTCAGCTCGAACTTAGGGCCGCTCGTGGAACCGCAGATGGCGATGCGTCCCCCCGGCTTGGCGGCTCGCATCGACTGTTTCAAGGTGGCGGGACCGATGTTGTCGATCACCAGGTCGGCCCCTCCCAGGGCGGCCATCGCCTTGCCGAACTCTCCTGAGGAGTCGAAGCCACCCTCGGCCCCTTCCGCGATGGCCCAGTCGATCTTCTCCTCTGAGCGAGAGGTGACGTATACCTGGGCGCCGAAGGCCATCGCCAGGTAGAAGGCCGAGGCCGAAACCCCACCGCCTACCCCCACCACCAGTACCGTCTCCCCCCGTTTCAACCTCGATTTCTCCAACATGCGGAGGGCGGTGACACCGGCGAGTCCGAACGAGCCAGCCTCTTCCCAGCTCAGAGCCTCGGGTTTGCGGAGGGTGTTGATGGTGGGGATGACGATCTTCTCGGCAAACGTCCCCGGACGGTGCTCGCCGAGGATGCCGAAGTCCTTGCAGTAGACAATGTCGTCGTTGCGGCAGTAGTTGCAGGTGCCGCAGGAGAAGGAGGGGTCGACGATCACCTCGTCGCCGATCTCGAACCCGGCCGCGCCTTCACCGACGGCGTCGACGACGCCGGCCCCATCGGCACCGCCGATATGGGGAAGGCTCTTGGGGGCGGGCAGGCCCATGGCCACCCACATGTCGAGGTGGTTGAGGCCCGACGTCTTGAGCCTCACTCGGATCTCGCCGGGGCCGGGTTGGGGTTCGTCCACCTCGTCGAGTCGATAGGCGTCGATCCCGGTGGTGTCGTGGAGTTGCCAGGCCTTCATGACGTCGAGAGTAGCCTGCCCCCACCCTGCATTTCGAGGAAGAAGCGCCGATGGAACTGCCCACCGACACCGAAGTCCACACGACGTCGCTGAAGGTCCGTTTCTACGAACTAGACCCCTACGACCACGTCAACCACACCAACTACTTCTCCTACTTCGAGACGGCCCGGATCGAGTTTCTCGCCGAGAAAGGCTTAGGACTGGATGTCCTCAAGGAGCGGGGATTACAGCTCGTGGTAGTGGAACTTCGGGCCCGGTTTCTGGCCGCCGCCACCTACGGGGAGGAGCTGACCATTGTCACCTGGGTGGTGGAGATGGGCCGGGTCAAGTCCACCTGGCGGCAGCTGATGCTCCGCGATGGCGAAGAGGTGGCCCACCTGGAGATCAGCGCTGCCTTCACCGACCCCAAGGGCCGTCCCCGCCGCATCCCCGACGAGTTCCGCACCCTTCTGGGCTGAATGCCGCCGACCGGGAGCGGAGCCACGCTCAACAACCCTCACTCCTGGTTCACCCTTTCCTAACAAATCATCCCCACACTGGGATCACAAGCTGCCAGAAATGAAAGGAGTCCGAGATGCGCAAGGTGCTAGCAGCGTCAGTGGCGGGGGCGATCCTCGTCGGTGCCGGATTCGTCACCGCGGCCGTGGCCGGGCCCGGAACAGCCTTCGCTGAGGAGAACGGGACAGCCCAAGTGGAGGAGGGCGGGTTCATCCCTCGGGCCCTCGGCTTCCTCGGCGGTGTTCTGGACGGCCTCGTCGACGATGGCACCCTCAGCGAAGACCAGGCCCAGGCTGTGTTGGACGCGGTGGAGGCCAAGATGGAAACGGTCAAAGCCGAGCGTGAGGCCGTGCGCGAGATGATCAAGGAGTTCCTCGAGGACGGAGTGATCACCGAAGACGAGGCCGCTCAGCTTCCCGAAGACCATTTCCTGTTGAGCGAGCGCTTCGACGAGGCCTGGATGGACGGTGAGCTTACGATCGAAGAGATCCGTGAGCTGATGCCCCACCCCCGCCGCCGCGCCTTCAAAAACGGCGCCCGCCTGGGTGCACTCCTCGACGACGGCGGGATCGACCAGGCCGAATACGACGCCCTCCCTGAGGACCACCCGCTGAAGCGGATCGACGTCTCTTCCTACCTCGACGACGGGATCATCACCGTCGCTGAGTTGCGGGAGATCAGAGCCGCTCACAGGTCGAAGCAGAACCAGGATTCCTGAGGCGACTCCCTCTTCCCATCCGCCCAGGCGAGAAGGTCCCCCGCACGGGGGGCCTTCGTCGTCTCACGCTATGAACTCCGCCACCCAGCCGTCAACGGGATCCTCGAGGATCTGGTTCAGGGTCCCGGTCTGGACGATGATCCCCTCCCGCATCAGAGCCAGCCGGTCGGACATGGCCACCGCCTCTTCCCGGTCGTGGGTGACCACGATGCCGGTGACTCCCCTCTCCTCCAGGATGCGGCGGGTCTCCACCATGAGGCGTGCCCGCAGGTTGCGGTCCAGCGCTCCGAGGGGCTCATCGAGCATGACCAGCCGAGGGCGGGGTGCCAGGGTTCGTGCTAGCGCCACCCGCTGTTTCTCCCCTCCGGAGAGGGACTCGATGCTCCGGTCCCCAAACCCGTCCAGCCCTACCCAGGACAGGGCCTCCTCTACCTCACGCCCCACATCCTGGTGGCCGATCATGCGCAGCCCGAAGGCCACGTTCTCGGCCACCGTCATGTGAGGGAAGAGGGCATAACCCTGGAACATGAGGCCGAACAAACGCTGATGGGGTGGGATGTCGAGGACCGACTCACCGTCCCATAGGATGTCGCCTGCCTCGATATCCACCAGCCCGGCGATGGCGCGCAGCAGGGTGGTCTTGCCGGAGCCCGACGGGCCGAGGACGGCTACAACCTCCCCGTCGGCGACCGACAGCGAAGTCTCCCTCAGCACCGGCTTTCCGCCGAGCTGGACCACGACCGAGTCGACGACGAGCATCAGAAGCGTCCGATCTCCCCGGCCCGGGCCCGGTCCAGCCAGAGCACGATGGCCGCGGTGACCGCGGCGAGCACCACCGATAGCGCCATTGCCATCCCGAAGTTGGTCTGCCCGGGGCGGGTGAGAAGCCGGAAGATCATCACCGGGATGGTGGCAGTGGCCGGCCTTGCCACAAAGGAGGTGGCCCCGAACTCACCCAAGGAGACCACGAAGGCGAAGGCGGCGCCAACGGCCAGGGCCCGGGCGACGATGGGAAAGTCGATCTCCCACCACACCCGTGCAGGTGAGGCCCCCAGTGCCGCCGCGGCCTCCCGGATCTCCGGCTGGATCGCCCTCAGGGTCGGCACCGTCATGCGTACCACGAACGGAATGGCCACCAAGGCGTGGGCAATCGGTACCAGCCACGGCGTGCCGCGGAGGTCCACCGGCCAGTCGAGGGCGACGATGAACCCGAACCCGATGGTCACCGCCGAGGTACCCAAAGGGAGCATCAGAGTGACGTCGAACCAGCGGGAGAGTTGATCGCGGCGTCGAGTGATGACGGCGGCTGCCATGAGACCCACCACCGTGGCAAGGACCATGGCCGTTAAGGCAAAGGCGAGGCTGTTACCCACCGAAGCGATGGGGACCCCGACGACCCGGTCCCTGGCGAGCAGGCCCAGGTAGAAGTCAGGGTTGGAGGAGCGGGCCACCAGCGTGCCCAGGGGGATTGCCAGCCCACCCAGGGTGGCGGTGACGATGGCATACACCAGCGCCCGGAGCCGTCCCCGGGGGATCTCCCTGCCTTCTTCGGCTTCCAGGGTCCACGACACCGCCTTGCGCTCCTGGTAGCGGGAGTAGGCATAGAGGGCACCGCCCACCCCGAACAGCTGAACTACCGCCAGGGCCGCAGCCAGAGGGAGGTCGAAGAGGGAGACCGCCTGGCGGTAGATCTCCACCTCCAGGGTGGCGTAGCGGAAGCCTCCCAGGATGAGGACCACCCCGAAGGAGGTGAACGTGAACAGGAACACGATGGAGGCCGCGGCGGCGATGGCAGGTCGGAGGAGCGGCAGGGTGATGCTGCGGAAGACCCTGGCCTCCGAGGCTCCCAGAACGCGCGCCGCCTCATGGATCTTGGGGTCGATGCGCGACCACAGGGTAGAGACGGTACGTACCACCACAGCGATGTTGAAGAAGACGTGGGCGGCGAGGATGGCACCGATCGTGCCCCTCCAACCCAAGGCCACGAAGGCTGTGCCCACCACCACGGTGGGGAGCACGAACGGGACCGTGACCAGGGCGGTGGCCAGGCGTCGCCCCCGGAACTCGAAACGAGAGACAGCCCAGGTCAGGGGTGCGGCGGCCAGAAAAGTCAGCAGCGTCGACGCCGTGGCCTGCCACAGGGTGAACCCTCCCACCCGAATCAGACGCGCCTCCAGACCCGTAGAGCCGTAGCTCATCTCCGACAGACCCAGGGCGAGGATCCGGACCACCGGGTAGGCATAGAAGTAACCGATGAAGGCCGCTGGGACCGTGGCTACTAGGAGCCAACCCCAGCGGATACGGCGCATCAACCCTCCATGACTTGTACCCACTCGGCGATCCACCGGTCACGGTTCTGCGCAATGTAGGCGGCGGCGAAACGAGTCGGATTGTCCGGTATGACGGTGTGCTCCACGAACTCCGGGGGTAGCTGGGCGTCCGGGTTGACCGGGAAGACGAACCAGGTTAGGGGGATCTGCTCCTGGAACTCGACGCTCAGCATGAAGTCGATGAGCTTTCCCGCCGCGTCGGGGTAGGGGGTCCCTTCGAGGATCCCGGCGTACTCCACCTGGCGGTAGCAACCTGCCTCGATCACCCCCGTCGGCGCCTCGGTCAGGGGATCCTCGGAGAAGATCACCTCGGCGGGCGGGGATGAGGCGTAGGAGACGACGATGGAACTGTCTCCTCCATATCGGGTGAACTCGGCGAAGTAGGCGGTGTCCCAATCGGGGGCTACGTTCACCCCGGCGTCGCGAAGGTCAGCCCAGAAGCTCAGCCATCCGTCCTCACCGAAGACGTCGATGGTGGCCAGCATGAACGCCAGTCCCGGGGACGACGTGGCCGGATGTTCCACCGTCAGGACGCTGGCGTAGATGTCGGAGCGGAGGGCGTCGAGGGTGGCAGGCACCTGAATCTGGGTGGTCTCGAACCATTCCTTGTCGTAGTTGGGGCAGACGTCACCGAAGTCGATCGGGGTTACCCGTCCTTCCCGGTCGATCAGGTCCGCCGGGAGATCGGCGAGGATCTCAGGCCGGTAGGGGGTGAAGATCTTCGCGTCGAGGGCCCGGGAGAGGAAGGTGTCGTCCACTCCGAAGAGGACATCGGCCAGGGGATTGTCTTTGGAGAGGACAGCCTGGTTGACCATGGAGCCGGCGTCGCCGGCGGCTACGACTTCCACCTCGATTCCTGTCTTCGCGGTGAAGGCGGCGAAGGTCTCTTCGGTGACGCCTCCGGCGAAGGAGTCGTGCGAGATAATCGTCAGCTTCTCCGGGCTCTCCGGCTCAGCTCCGGCCGTGCAGGCAGCGACAACCAGGGCCAGAGGAACCAGAGTGAGGAAAATCCTTCTCATAGGTTCATCGTCTCCTTGTCTCGGTGGGAGCCGATGAGCCCAAGTTCGTCCCTGCGCCGGCATTACCCGGATCAGGTTCCATCGGTCGGAGCCTCCGCAGGCTCCCTCTCAGCCCGGTCTCACCGAGCTCCCGTTGTTACCGCAACGATAGTCCGATACGGCTCACTCGGCGGGCGCGAATGCCACCACCGCGTTGTGGCCGCCGAAGCCGAAGGAGTTGGAGATGGCGGGACCCGGCTCCCAGGCTCGGGGAGCGGTAACGATGTCGGTGAGGGGGATCTCCGGGTCCTGTTCGATCAGTCCGATGTTGGGCGGCAGCTCCCCACGCCGGATGGCCTCCACCACCACCGCCGCTTCCACCGACCCCGAGGCGCCGAGGCAGTGCCCGGTGGTGCCCTTGATCGACGACACCGGTGGCTGGCCCTCGCCCCAAATGCGCTGGATGACTGCTCCTTCGGTCTTGTCGTTCAGTTCGGTCCCCGTGCCGTGAGCGTTGATGTAGCGAATGTCGGGGGGCTCCAGCCCGGCGTCTTCCAGGGCGAGCCGGATGGCCCGTTCCGCTCCGGCTCCCTCGGGGTGAGGAGCGGTGATGTGGTGGGCGTCTGCCGTTGCTGCGGCGCCCAGCACCTCGGCGAAAGGCTTGGCTCCCCGCGCCTGGGCGATCTCGACGGCCTCCAGGACCACAATGGCCGCCCCCTCACCCATGACGAAACCGTCCCGGTTCTTGTCGAACGGCCGGGCGTACCCGGATTTGGAGAGGGCCCGTGCTGCGGCAAAGCCCTCCCTGGCCGAGCGGCGGGCGGCGGCCTCGGCTCCTCCCACCACCGCGATGTCGGCATAACCCCATTGGATTAGTCGCAGGCCGTCGAGGATCGACTGCGCACCCGCGGCGCAGGCGACGACGGGGGTGTTGGCCTGGCCACCGAACCCGTAATTGATCGAAATGGTGGCCGCGGCTGCGTTGGCCATCATCATCGGCACCATGAACGGGGAGACCCGGGGATTTTCCTGGTCCGAAGTGCGCACCAAGGTCTCCAGGGACTCCAGGCCGCCGATGCCGGTGGCGACCGAGACGGTGATCCGGTTGTGGTCCACACCTGCGAACTCGCCCGACTGGGCGAAGGCCTCCTGGGTCGCCACCAGGGCAAATTGGGTGAACTTGTCCATCCGCCTGGCTTCACGCTTGGGAATCCAAGGCTCCGGATCCCAGTTCTCGATGAGGCGGGGTGCGGGCCCCGGCTCCTGTTGGAGTCCCTTCCACAGGTCCTCGACACCGATGCCTGGAGCCCCCAGGGCTCCCACACCCGTCACCACCACACGTCGTTTGTCCATAAGCTGAATTCTGCCTTCCTTATCCGTCAGGGAAAACTTGACGTTGTAGCTTTCGCATTCCGGTTATCCACCGGTCGTAGTCGTTTGCCTTGTTCTGAAAGTACTTCTCCACTTCGGGGTGGGGCAGGATCAGGAACCTTTCTTCCCGTAGACCTTCGATCACGGCCTC
>JBHHWH010000079.1:0-10677 GCA_046756405.1 Acidimicrobiia bacterium
CGCATCGAACGGCCTCCTCCGCCTTGAGGGTGACCGCCGACCGACCGTATCGGGCGCACTGGTCACCGGCACCACGGCACAAGAGGCCTCCTTCCCACACCAGGCGTGCCGGCCGTCGGCAACAGAATCTATGCGTTCGTGTTTGATACCGGGTCCCGAACGACTCCTGCTTCGTGTTCAGCGCATCCTCGACTTTGTTAACGCCTCAACATCCACCTGGTTCCTCGCCGGTGGATTCAGTCGATAGTGATGAGCTCGGTTCGCGCACTTGCCGATGCCAAGCCGGAGTCGGTTGTTATCAGGATGGCGTCAATGGCCGCGGCGAGTTCGATGTAGAGAGCGTCCACGAGTCTGAGGTTGTGTTGCCGGAGCCAAGCGCCCCGCAGCAGCGGGGCGAGGTGATGTCTCCGCATCGGCGCTGCCGCCATTGACACGCTCCTCGCCCTGGGCGTCGGTGAGTCTGCCGGCGCGGTGATATCGCCCGAGAGCCGACCGAACCTCGGCGTCGAAATGTGCTGGCACGTGGGCATCCGAGCCTTTCAGGCGGTTCTCCACCTGGCGGCCGACATCGGTGTCCACCAGATAGTCGACCATGGGCCATGCGTCGATAACAAGACGTGTCGTCATTCGCCTTCGAGCCCATCCTTGGGGGAGCAGCGTATGGGTCAGCTAAGGGGCTCCTATGGAGCCAGGGGCTTCGAACCCCATAGGCGGTCATCTGGTTCAACCCGGGACGCTCAGCTCCAACACCCGTCCGTTTGCTCGTTTTCGAGTGCTTCCTCGTAGAGGTGCCCTATTCTCCCCGGGTGCCCCTGGCCGAAGACGCCTACCGGCTTGCTCGCGACGAACTGCTTCACCGTTTCCGGGCCTGGAGACCCGACCGGGCGGTACACGACTACGCCGACATCGCCCTCGACTTCAAGTACTACTACCGCGACGGCGAGTTTCTCCGCTGGTCGGAGGCCGACGTCGATGAGCTCCTGCTGGACTGGGTTCCGCGCAAGGTGTTGGTGCCCGACGGCTACTACGGTGAGCTGGCGGTCGGGATCCGCGATTTTCTCCGTTTCCTCGACGAGACCGGTCGTCTCGCTCCCGGGTCGGCGACGTTCGCCGAGCTGGAGTCCGCCGTCGCCCGATACGCACCGGAGATGGCACGTCGGGCCACCGACTCCGGCTACTTCGGCATGGCGAAGGGGCTGATCGCCGAGCCCGAACCCCCTCCGATCCCCCTGCCCCCCAGACCCGAGGCGGACCTGGAGGAGGCGGCCCGGATCGCCGAGGCCTCCCGGTCTTTCCGACGGCTCTGCGTCCTTCACGACTACTTCGCCGAGCCCCGGCCGCTGACGAAGAAGGGGAACCTGCGGCTCGCCGACGCCCGATATCTGGTCGACGTCCTCGACACCGGCGATCAGATGGACGAGGTCATCGGCGATCGCCGGTTCAAGACGCAGTCTTCGGCCGAGCTGGTGGGCCTGGTGTCCATCGTGGAGTTTGCCAAGTCCGCCCGGGTGATACGGGTGTATGGCGGAAAGCTGGTGGCGGTGAAGCGGTGGGCCGCCCTCCGTCGGGATCCCCTGGAGGCGGTGGGTGCCCTCGCCGACGTGATGATCGCCGACGGGCCTCTCATCCACTGGCCGGCGGCTCCCCACGCCGACGCCGAGATGTGGGTGTTGGAGTCGTCCATCCCTGCCCTGCTATCCCGTCTCTACGAGGGCCCCGCGGATCACGGGCGCATCGTCGAGGGGATGATCGAAGCCGTCGAACGCCTCGTCGAACTCCACGGGGCGGCTCTCCGGATCCTCGACGAGATGGTGGCCTTCTGGATGGAGCACATCCTCACCGCCCTGGAGGATCTGGGACTGGTGGGATGGAACAACGCCGAGAGCTTCGAGGAGTGGGGGAGGCGGCACCGTCGCGGCGGTGAGCTGGTTCTCACCGAGCTGGGCCTGCATTGGTGTCAGACCCGCCTCGGGGAGTACGGGTTCGTCTTCGACGCCGCAGGGTCTCGGACACAGGTCACGCTGGCGGACGACGCCGAAGCCGTGGTCGACCTCTTGGCGTCACGCCTCGCTGTGGACGTGGGGTCCTTCGTGTGGGCGGTGATGGAGCTGGGCGGCCCCGACGAGGTGGCGGCGGCGGTGGGGGAGTGGTGGCGGGTGGACCATCCCCAGGTGGGCGCTGTGCTGGAGGCCCTGGAGACGGCGATACCGTCCCCGAAGGTGCGGCGAGCCGCCCACGGGGCTCGCTTCAAACTACGCAACCGTTGAAGAAGCCGCCGGGGTTGGTGTTCCCCCGGCGTGCCGGCGGATCTGGTGGCAATGGTGGTCGACCAGGCGGCGGGGATCCCCATTTATGCGGTCGAGTTCGTCCGCATGCTGATCGGCTCGGGTGACCTGGTTCGAGCCGGCGGCCGGTTCAAGCTGGTGGGCAGCGTCGACTCGCTGGCTGGTCGGTATGTATCGCTTCGATGAGGCCCAGGAGGTGGCGGACGCCGCCGAATGGGAGATCCTCTTCGGGTTCCAGCATTTCTTTACCGCTCTGCCCGGCTGGGTTCGAGACGGCGACCTGGCGGGGGTCCGAGAAGAGGTTCCCTAGGCCCCGCCGGTCCGCCGAGGAGGCCTATGCGATTCTCAGCGATGTCGGTGCGCATCATCTGCTGGAGATGTGAGGGGAGATCTTCCCCTCCGCTGCCGCCCAGTCGGGAGCTGATCGGTTCCGCCGCGAGGGCCGTCGGCAGCCGAAACCCGTTACACGTGTACTACACGTATATGGCTAAGAAGCTGACCATCACCATCTCCGAGGAGGTCTACGAAGGTCTCTACCGCCACGTCGGCGCACGGAAGATCAGCCGGTTCCTGGAGGACCTGGCCCGTCCCCACGTGGTTGACACCCACCTCGAGGAGGCGTATGCAGAGATGGCCAGAGATGAGGCCCGGGCGAGGGAAGCCGAGGAATGGACCGAAGGCCTGATCGGCGACGTGGCCGATGAGACGAGGTGAGGTGTGGTGGGTCGCCTTCGACCCGACGGTCGGAGGTGAGATCCGCAGGACCCGCCCTGCGGTGATCGTCTCCAATGATGCCTCCAACCGGGCCCTCAACCGGGTTCAGGTGGTGCCGTTGACCACCAACGTGGCTCGTCTCTACCCCAGCGAAGCCTACGTTGAGGTCTCCGGGACGAAACACAAGGCGATGGCCGACCAGATCACCACCGCATCCAAGAAGCGTCTCCGGGAGAAGCTGGGGGTCCTCTCCTCGGCGGAGATGGAAGGGGTGGCCCGGGCGGTCCAGGTCCAACTGGGTCTCTGAGCCCGCTACACCTTGTCCGGCACCGTCCCGCTGACCACGTAGTAGGTGCGCCACCGTCCTACGGGGATCTCCTCCACACCGGTGTTCTGGTAGCCGAGCTCTTCCAGCTTGGCAGCCAGGGAGGCGGCCTCCGACTCGGTGAGGCCGTGGCCGTGTCTGCCCTTCACCCTTCCCTCCATGATGTGGAGCCGGCCTCCAGGTCGCAGCACCCGGAGGGCCTCGCTGAGTCCCGCCTGGCGGTCGGCCCAGTGGTGGAACGAGGAGATGGAAGCCACCACGGTGAAGGAGTCATCGGTGAAGGGGAGATCCTCGGCGGAGCCGACCTTCACCTCGGCCTCCGGCACCCGCCTGGCGGCACGTTTCACCATCGAAGGGCTGGGGTCCACTCCGGCCACCCGGGCTCCGGTGGCGGCGGTACGTTCTAAGGCCGCTCCCGGACCACAGCCGATGTCCAAGAACACGTCCCCTTCGTCGACGGAGGCGATCTCCACCAACACCCGGTTCGATTTCGGATCCCGGGCGATCAGCGAATAGAGGCCTGCCAGCAGGGGAGACCAGCGTTCCACTCCGTCTTCGGCCATGCGGGCACGGTAGCGAAGGGCCCTCCGCCTTCTGTCCAGGCCTCTTATCCTTCCCCGGATGTCCGTCGCCGATCGTCTCTCCCCCTTCGGGGTGACCATCTTCACCGAGATGACAGAGCTGGTCCGGAAACACGGCGCCATCAACCTGGGTCAGGGCTTTCCCAACTGGGACGGAGCCGACTTCGTCAAGGAGGCCGCCCGCCGCTCCCTCGCCGAAGGCGGACACGACCAGTATCCGCCGTCTCCGGGCATCCCCGAGCTGCGGCAGGCCATCGCCGATCGCTACAGCCCCCTCCTGGGCCGCAGCCTCGACCCGGACACCGAGATCACCGTCACCTGCGGCTGCACCGAAGCGTTGGCCGCCGCCTTCTTGGGCCTGGTCAACCCGGGCGACGAGGTGGTCCTCTTCGAGCCCTACTACGACGCCTACCCGGTGGACGTGGCCCTGGCCGGAGGCGCCGCCCGCTACCTGCCGCTCAGGCCTCCCGATTTCACCATCGATACCGACCGGCTACGGGAGGTGGTGGGCCCGGAGACGAAGGCGATCCTGGTGAACAACCCCCACAACCCCACAGGGCGGATGTTCACCGCCGAAGAGCTGGCTGCCATCGCCGAGGTGTGCGTGGAATACGACGTCATCGCGATCTGCGACGAGGTCTACGAGGAGATGACCTTCGCCGGTGACCACCTCCGCCTCGCCACCTTCCCCGGAATGGCCGAGCGCACCCTCACCCTGTCGTCGGTGGGGAAGACCTTCTCCCTCACCGGATGGAAGGTGGGATGGGCGATCGGGCCCGCCGACCTCACTCGGGGTCTCCGCTCCGCCCACCAGTATCTGACCTTCACCACCCCCACCCCGGTCCAGCACGGCACCGCCGCCGCCCTCACCGCCCCGGCTTCCTTCTACGACCAGATGCGGGACGGCTACCGGAAGAAGCGGGACCTCCTGGCGGCGGGGCTGACCGAGTTGGGCTTTGAGGTGTATCCGCCCGACGCCACCTACTTCCTCCTCGCTGACCACACCCGCTTCGGCCTCGGAGACGACCGGGCCTTCTGCCGTCATCTGATAGAAGAGGCCGGGGTGGTGGCCATCCCGCCCAGCGTCTTCTACAACCACCCCGCCGAAGGCGCCGATCTGGTCCGCTTCGCCTTCTGCAAAGACGAGGCCACCCTGGCTGAGGCCCTCGACCGGATGACCGCCCTGACCGGATCAGGAGCCGGCTGACCAGAGGGGCTCGTCGACCCGCCACGACACCTGCTCCCCCCAACGTTCGGCGTAGGTGACCCGGTGGGCCGGCCGGCGTCGGGCCACATCCCAGCGACCCTTCGGGTAGCCGGCGGAGACCGCGGCGGCGAGACGCCAGCCCTTGTCAGCGGGGACCCCCAGCACCTCGAAGGCAGCGTCGGATTCGAAGAGACCCAAGATGGTGGTGAGAGCGGTGCCCACCCCCTGGCCGCGGGCGGCCAGCATCATCGACCACACCGCGGGGAAGATGGAGCTGCCCGTCGGCTCGGCCCGGTCGAAGGCGAGAACCCACAGCGGCACCTCCTCGAAGTGGTCGGCCAGCCACTGCGAGGAGCGGAGAATGCGGAGGGTCTGGTCGTCGCCGGCGGCCTCGGCCCGTTCCCGCACCCCGGCGTAGACAGAGGTCTGCAGGGTCTCCCAGGCACGGCGGTAGAGGGGGCCGAGTTCTTCTTTCACCTCCGGGTCGGTGACGGTGAGGAATCGCCAGGCCTGAAGGTTGCCTCCGGTGGGGGCGCGCACCGCGGCGTCCAACATGATGCGGACCACTTCTTCGGGCACCGGCTCAGGGTGGACCCGGCGCATCGCCCGGGTGGTGTAGAGGGCTTCGTAGAGATCCATGGGCGGCGACGATACCGGTCGGGCGGTAGTCGAAGGCCTGTGGGAACATGACCGGCACCGCTGGGAAGGACCGGGAATGAGTGACAGGTGGACCGCAGAGCGAATCGCAGACCAGACCGGCCGTAGGGTGGTGATCACCGGAGCCTCAAGCGGTATCGGCGCAGAGGCGGCCCGGGTGGTGGCCGCCAAGGGCGCCGAGGTTGTCCTGGCGGTACGCAACGTCTCCAAGGGCGAGGCGGTGGCGCAGCGAATCGCCGACCAGTTCGCAGGGTCCAGGGTCACGGTGCGGAGCCTCGACTTGGCCAGCCTGGCGTCGGTGCGGGCCTTCGCCGCCGAGTTCGCTGCCGACTACGACCGCCTGGACGTGCTGGTCAACAACGCCGGGGTGATGGTCCCGCCGTATGCGAAGACCGAAGACGGCTTCGAGCTGCAGATGGGCACCAACCACTTCGGCCATTTCGCCCTCACCGGCCTGCTGATGCCGCTGTTGGAGGCGACCGACGGCTCCCGGATCGTCAACGTCTCCAGCCTGGCCTACCGCTACGGGGACATCGACTTCGACGACCTCCACTGGGAGAAGAGGGAGTATCAGGCATGGCGGGCCTACGGCGACTCCAAGCTGGCCAACCTGTATTTCACCTTTGAGCTGGTCCGGCGTTACCGCACCCGGGGCGGCCCCCTGGCGGTAGCTGCCCACCCGGGGTACACGGCCACCGAGCTGCAGCGTTACTCCCGCCTCTACCAGCTCTTGAACCCTCTCTTCGGGATGAAGCCGGCGATGGGCGCCCTGCCCACCCTCCGTGCCGGCTTCGACCCGGAGGTGAAGCCGGGAGAGTTCTACGGTCCCGACCGTCTCGGTCACTGGCGGGGCTATCCCGCGCCCCACCAAGTCAGCGAGAAGGCCCGCGACGAAGACGCCGCCGCCCGTCTGTGGGAGGTGTCGGTCGGGCTCACCGGCGTTCAGTACTAGGGGTCCAGAGGAGGCGTGGTCAATCGGCAGCCGGCGCCGTTACCGCCGCGCGGTGGAGGCCGGAGCCGAAAGTCACCTGGGCGACCGTCTGGCCGGGTTCGACCAGCACCGTCTCCCCGGACTGCTCACCGCCACTCTGGTCTCAGATGCGTCGGACCCACCCGGTGGACCCGTCCACTTCGAGGAGCGCCCCCTCGGGGAAGAGGGCGGTGGCTCCGTCCAGACCTACAACGGCCGGTATGCCGAACTCCCGGGCGAGAACCGCCGGATGGGAGAGGGGGCCGCCCGACTCGGCGATCACTGCCGACGCCAGGGGGAAGACCGCGGCCCAGGCCGCCAGGGTGTAAGGGCAGACGAGAACGTCACCGGGGCGGACTCGGGAAAAGTCGGCTGGGTTGCGCACGATCCGGGCCGGGCCGGTGGCAACACCGGGAGAAGCGGGAGTTCCCCGATATCCACCGGATGTACCGGGAGACTCCACCGGATTGCGCTGGGTGAGAGTGGCAGCCCAGAGCATCGCCGTCACCGGCGCCCTCAGCCGTCTGGGTAGAACCTTCGGATCGTGTGCCAGGTCCAGTTCCGGGCCGTATCGCAGTGGGCCCCGATGACTCAGCGCCCAGCGGTATTCGGCCTTGCGTCCGGAAAGATCCACATTGGGCGGTCTTCCTTCGAGGAGGTCGAACAGTTCTGCCTCGGTGAAGTAGAGGATGTCCCATGGTTCTCCCAGCCTGTCCGCTCCGGCGAGGCGTCGCCCTATCTCGGCGAGGGCGAGCCGGACCGCTCCGGTGGCGGCCAGGGCGGTCCACTCGGTGACATCCGCATAGGGTTGGAGGCGCCGGGCACTGTCGAGCGCCCGGTCGAATTCGTCGAGGGCTGAGTCGTCGAGCGCGTCACGGGCTTCCATTTCGGCTCGCAGGGCCCGGCATCCGACGCTGAGTTCGCTTGCCGGGTCACGGTTGAGCATCGATTCGACGAGGGCCAGCAGCGATCGGGGATCCTCGGCCCATGTCGGTTGGGTGAAGTCGCTGCCCATCACCACATGCCCGTGCTCAGCCAGGATCGGCTGCAGGTGTCTGCGCAGCGGTTCGGAGAGGTCTCCGGTTGCGCCGTACAGCGCCTCCCGGGCCGCCTTGTCGGACCGGATCGAAGCGGCGAGTCGCTCCACAGCCTGGCCCAGTCGAGCGGAGGGTCCGTCTCCGTGATGGAGGAGGGTGAGGATCTGGTGGGGTTCCCAACCCAGCTGCTGGTTGAGAAGGCTGCCGAGACGGCCCGCGCCGAGCATGGTCGCCAGGAGGGTGAGCCGGGAATGCCACCACCAGGCCTCCTCGAGGAGGGTCAGGCCCTGACGGAGGTGGTCGACCAGGGCGCTGTCGCCGAGGGCGGTCCGGTCGACCTCCCACAGCCGGCGTGCCTCACTGTCCAGACGCGGGCCCGCCTCCGCATCCCACTGGTGAGCTACCGACTCGGCGAGGGGCGACTCCCAGACCGCGGTAGCTGCCCTCATCCGCTTCCTCAGCTCAGGGACCGCATGGAACAAGGCACGGATGATGAAACGGGGCAGCCGGGGCCCGTCGTCCGAGCCGAGCGGGACCAGCCGGCTGTACACCCATCCGCCGATCAGACGGAAGGCGATGCGGTCGAAGGGGAGCCCGACTTCGCCGACAGCCGCCTTGGTGGCTCGTTCCGCTCGGTGCGCCCAGACCTCGAATTCGAGGGGACGAAGCGGCATGGCGAAGTTCTCGTCCACCCGGACCCAGGTCTCACCCTCCGGCACATCGAGCACCGGCTGGCGGGGAAGAGCGGTGATGGGTCGGGCTTGGAGCAGCCACAGTCGACCGTCGGCTACCGCCCACTCCACATCTTGAGGTGTGCCTTCGGCGCGCTCGACGGCCTGTGCCAGCTCGGCCACGGCTTTGACCACCTCCGGGGTGAGAACATCGCCGGCTCCGGAGACCAGCGTCGGGGACCCGTCGGCGACGGTCCACTGTTCCGGGGTTCCGATCCCGGCCAGGAACTGGGTGGCCGGACCCCGCACCGCTTCCACCACGACCTCGGCGTCTCCGGTGACCGGGTTACGGGTGAAGACGACGCCGGCCACCTCCACCTCCAACATGGGCATGACCAGGACGGGTATGGGCTCAGAGGTGTTGGTACCGCGTACGGTCTCGATGGCCTGGGCGACCCACCGGGTGCCGACCACGTTGAGGACCGTGGCATACCGACCGGCGCCGCTGAAGTCGGGCCCGTCTTCGTCGGGTGCGGAGGATCGAATGGCCACCGGCCTGTCCCCGAACACCTGGGACAGGCGGGCGGCGGCAGCACCGGCATCGACGTGGGGAGCTATGACCACTGAGTCGGGTACGGGAAACCCGGCCGCTCGCAGCCGCTCCAAGGTGGCCGCCTTCCGGCCCATCTCGGCTCCGCCGCCGGGATGTGATGTCGGTTCGGGCTGAACCAGACGGGTCACCGAGCCTCCACCAGACCGAGGATCAGGCGGGTCATCCAATCCTCGAACTTGGCGTAGTCCCATTGCCGGTGGCCGAAGAGCCGGCGGAAGGCCACCGAGTTGAAGGCCGCCCACAGGACGTCAACCACATCGTCGAGGTGCTCGGCCGGGACGTATCCGCGGAGGACCGCCTCGATAATCTTCTTGGTGTTGTGGTAGCTGTGCTCGTCGGCCCAGACCGCCAAATCGGTGAGCCGCTCGTCGACTGCCACCGCCTTGTCGATGACTTCCCGGAGGTCCCCCTGCTGCCATGCGGAGTGGATGTGACGGAGTCCGATACGGATCCGCTCCTCGACATCTTCCACCCCCTCCAAAGCCGCGGTCAGGCTGTCCCCGTCGTTGGCGCCCCACACCCAAGTGTCGGCGTATGCCTTGAGTAGCTCTGCCTTGTCTCCGAAGGTGGCATAGACGGTCGGCTCGGACACACCCGCCGCTCCGGCGATCTCTTTGACCGAGGTGGCCGCGTAGCCGCGGGTCAGGAACAGCCTGCCGGCCGCTTCGAGGATCGAGGCTCGGGTCATCGCCGCGGCTCTGGCCCTCACTTTCGACTCGTACTTTCGCTTCTTGACCACACCTGCTCCAATTAGATATAGTGCTACTATATTCATTTAAGTAGAGCTAGATCTAGGCTAGCTCCCGAGTTGAGGAGGTGTCATGTCGACCACGGTCGCGCCTACCACCGACCGCCTGAGCGGTTGGAGTCTGATACTTGCCCCATTCCTCGCCCTCCTTGCGGCGATCGTTATCTCGGCGTCGGAGACGGCTCCTTCCAAAATCGACGTGTTCACCAGTCCTGCCTGGGTGACGGGTTTCAACCTTCTCGCCGTAGCGGTTGTGCTGGTCGGGCTGGGGCTGGCCAGAGCGGTGTCGTCGATGGGTCTGGGCGGGGCCTGGCTGGCCAATACCTCGCTGGTCATGGTGCCCCTCGGCCTCCTGATCACGCTTGTCAGCGGGTTCGCGGTCAGCGGGATTATCGCTGAGGGAGGTCCTCAGATCACCGATCCGGAGATGCTCCACGCCGCCCTGAGCGTGTTCGAGGCGATGGCCAACGGGCTGTTCCTACTGGTTGGGATACTGCTCGGGGTGGTCATGGTCGGGGTGGCACGAAACGCGCTTCGTGACCCGGGCCTGCTGTCCCGCCGGGTGGCGGTCTGGGGGCTGGTGCTGGGCTTGGTTGCCCTGGGTACGAACCTGGTTCTCTATCTCATCAGCAACAACCAGCCCGGGGTCTGGGACCTGGGCCCCTACGCCACCCAGATCGCCATGTTCTGGACGGTGGCGGTGGGTCGCCGGATACTCAAAGGAGGATGAGCCCAAGGCGCCACTGCACCCCCGGGCGAACACCTTGCCCTTCTGTGCGGGTCCGCGGGCCAAAACGGTCCGCGGATCCGCACAGAACGCTTCCGGGCGTCCTCCCGAGACTCATCCCGGTCGTCGCCCGGGAGGCCAT
>JBHHWH010000080.1:0-10663 GCA_046756405.1 Acidimicrobiia bacterium
GCGTTCTTGGGCTCGGTGAGGATCTTGACCAGGGCCTCCTGGTCCAGGTCCTCGACAGTGGCCATCACCGGCAGTCGGCCTATGAACTCGGGGATGAGCCCGTACTTCATCAGATCCTCAGGCATCACCTGGGACAGAAGCTCGTAGGGGCGCCCCTCGTCCTTGGAGCGAAGCTCGGCACCGAACCCGACTCCCCGCTTGCCCACCCGGTTGGCAATGATCTCCTCCAGCCCGCCGAAGGCGCCACCGCAGATGAAGAGGACATTGGTGGTGTCGAGCTGGATGAACTCCTGGTGGGGGTGTTTCCGGCCACCCTGAGGAGGCACCGACGCCACCGTTCCCTCCAGGATCTTCAACAGAGCCTGCTGCACGCCCTCCCCGGAGACATCCCGGGTGATGGAGGGGTTCTCCGCCTTCCTGGAGACCTTGTCGATCTCGTCGATGTAGATGATGCCCTGTTGGGCGCGGGCTACGTCGTAGTCGGCGGCCTGGAGCAGCTTGAGAAGGATGTTTTCGACGTCCTCTCCCACATAGCCGGCCTCGGTGAGGCTGGTGGCGTCGGCGATAGCGAAGGGGACGTTGAGCTGACGGGCCAGCGTCTGGGCTAAGAGGGTCTTGCCGCTCCCGGGGGGTCCGATGAGAAGGATGTTCGACTTCTGAAGTTCGACGTCCTTGTTGGCGTCGTCGGAGCGAATCCGCTTGTAGTGGTTGTAGACCGCTACCGAGAGCTTCCTCTTCGCCTCCTCCTGGCCGACTACATAGTCGTCGAGATAATTCTTGATCTCAGCCGGCTTGGGAAGCTCTCCGAGACTGATCTCCTCGGTGGCGGAGAACTCCTCTTCGATGATCTCGTTACAGAGGTCGATGCACTCGTCACAGATGTAGACGCCGGGTCCGGCGATGAGCTTCTTGACCTGCTTCTGAGATTTGCCGCAGAAACTGCACTTCAGCAGCTCACCACCGTCGCCAAGTCTTGCCATCTGTCCTAGGACCTCCTCCGGTTACTCGGAGGTTACCGCGGCGAGCTCCCGACGACTGAGCACTCCGTCGATGACTCCGTAATCTTTGGCTTCGTCGGCGAGCATCCAAAAGTCCCGCTCCGTGTCACCGGCGATCTTCTCCAGGTCCTGGCCGGTGTGCTCGGCGAGGATCTCGTTGAGCTGTTCTCGCATCTGGACCATCAGCCGGGCCTGGATCTCGATGTCGGTGGTCTGTCCCTGGGCACCGCCGTGGGGCTGGTGGAGCATCACCCGGGCGTGGGGCAGGGCGTAACGCTTGCCCTTGGCCCCTCCGGCGAGGATCACCGCCGCTGCCGAGGCGGCCATTCCCATGCACACCGTGCTCACGTCGGGCTTGATGTACTGCATGGTGTCGTAGATGGCGAACAGCGAGGTGATCGAACCACCCGGTGAGTTGATGTACAAGAAAATGTCCTTGTCGGGGTCCTCAGACTCGAGGTGGAGGAGCTGGGCCATGATCAGGTTGGCAATGGTGTCGTCGATGGGGGTTCCCAAGAAGATGATGCGGTCCTTGAGAAGCCGGGAGTAGATGTCGAAGTAGCGTTCGCCTCGACTCGTCTGCTCAAAAACGGTAGGAATCACGTAGTTGTAGGTCATTCTTCTTCCTCCACGACTTCAGCGACGACTTCGGCGGGCCCGTCGTCTACGACTTCGGCTTCGACTTCTTTCGGTTGCAGCTCCAGCGGATTGCCCTCCTCGTCCACCGGCGTAGCCGCGGCGAGGATTGCATCCAGGGCTCTGTTGCGGAGAATATCACTGGCAAGGGCCAATTCTTGACCGCTCTCCACAAAGGCCTTGACGAATTCTTCTGGGTCTTCCGACTGAGACGCCAAGGACTGGACCAAGGCGATCAGGTCGTCGGCAGTTACTTCGATCCCCTCGGCGTCGGCTACCGCCTCCAGCACCAGCCGGGTCTCGATGGAGAGCTCGGCCTGGGAGCGCAGGTCGGCTAGGAAGGTTTCCTGATCGATCCCGGAGGTCTGGAAGTAGTCATCGAGGGTCAGGTCGTATTCCTCGAGGCGGTGGATGAAACGGTGGAGTTGGTTGTCCATCTCCGCCCGGATCAGAGCCTCTGGCAGGGACACTTCGATCTGGTCCCGCAAGGTGTCGAGGGCCTTCTCGGCGAACTCCCGGGACGCCGCCTGGAGCTTGGCGTCCTCGAGGCCCTGCCGCAGCGTCTCACGGAGTTCTTCGACGGTGTCGAATTCGGTGTTCTCCTCCACCCACTCGTCGGTGAGTTCGGGGAGCACCTTCTCTTTGACCTCGTTCACCTTGACGGTGAACGTCGCCGTCTCGCCGGCCCGTTCGCCGAAGCCTTCGGGCAGCTCCGTCTCGAAGCTGACCTCATCCCCGGCCACCCCACCGAGAAGATGATCGTCCATCCCTTCGAGCAGCAGGCCCGAGCCGACCTCATAGAGCAGATCGACGGCGGTGGTTCCCTCCACTACCTCTCCGTCGATCGTGGCGGAGATGTCGATGGACACGTAGTCCCCCTCTCCGGCCGGCCGGTCCACTTCTTCGACGGTGGCGAACTGGTCCAGCATCCGCTCAATCTGAGCTTCTAGGTCCTCCTCGCTCACCTTGGGGTTGGTGACCTCGATCCTCCGCCCCCTGTACTCAGGAAGCTCCACTTCCGGCCACAGGGTGACCCGAACCTCGGCTTCGACCTTGCCGTCGGTCTCTTCAAGGGAGACCAATTCTGGGTTGACCGCCGGTTGCAGCTCTTCGGCTTCGAGGATCTCGGAGAGGGCCTTCGGAAGCACCTCGTCGATGGCCTCTTTGCGCACGGTCTCCGGCCCGACGGTCGCTTCCACCAGGGGCAGGGGTGCCTTCCCGGGACGGAAGCCCTTTATCTTCACTTCTCGGGAGAGGCGGCGAGCAACGATCTTTTTGGCTTCGGCGATCTGGTCTTCGCTGATGTCGAAGCGGACGACGCGCTCGAAGGGGCTTACCTCGGTGACGGTGGTGGGCATGTCTTTCCTTGCTGTACTAGAAATGGAGCGGGGCGCCTATGTCAGCGCCCCGACTGTAGGGTGACCGACGGGATTTGAACCCGCGACATCCTGGACCACAACCAGGTGCTCTACCAGGCTGAGCTACGGCCACCACGGCGTGCGCCGGCCGCCCGGCGCCCCCGGGAGGACTCGAACCCCCAACCTGCGGATTAGAAGTCCGCTGCTCTATCCAGTTGAGCTACAGGGGCCAGGGGCAGGTCTGCCTCTTGGGGAGCTTCCCTGCCGGAACGACACGGACGCGCCGCAACCATGTTACGACAAGACAACGGCCTCGCCCATTTCATGGCGACGGCTTCGTGGAGCGGGTGAAGGGAATCGAACCCTCACCGCCAGCTTGGAAGGCTGGAGCTCTACCATTGAGCTACACCCGCGGGAGAGGTCATTTTACGACCCCGGTCGGGCTGGTCGGATTTGAACCGACGACCTCGTGCTCCCAAAGCACGCGCGCTGCCAACCTGCGCCACAGCCCGGTCGCCCCAGAGGATACTTTCACCCTCGTTCCTGTCCCAGGCGATTCCTAGTTTGGAGACATGGAGGTGGGGAAAGAGCTTCGCGCCCGTATCGACACCTGGGATTCTCTCTCCCGCTGGGAGCGGTCCGAGCTGGGCCGAGACCTGCGGCGCGCCGGACTCTCCTACGGAGAGATCATGGACCTGATCCCGGTGAAGAAGTCCACCCTGGCGACGTGGTGCAACTCGGTACGCCTGACCGAGGAACAGATCGAGGCCATCAAGAAACGTCGGGCACCAAAGCCAGGGATCCCGAGAGCTACCAATCCACCAAATTCATCAAAACCTTCATAAAGCCGAAGGGCACCGGGCATCGAAAGAACCATCTGAAGCACGGCGTCTGTACCGTACGAATGAAGCGTCCGGCCGACGCTTGGAACATCATCATGGAATGGATCGACTTGGTGGCCGAACAGTTCGACGTCAGTTCCACACTTCGGTAGAATTCCTGCGGGTCGCTAGCTCAATTGGCAGAGCATTCGGCTCTTAACCGAACGGTTGTGGGTTCGATTCCCACGCGACCCACTTGGGATTCGAAACTCCCAGAGTCAGCCCCTGGTACCCCACCGGGGGCTCTTCCAATGGCACAATCTCATCGTCGCGGACGTGGCGGAATTGGGAGACGCGCAGGGTTTAGGTCCCTGTGGGAGAAATCCCGTGGAGGTTCGAGTCCTCTCGTCCGCACTCAGAGACCGAGGGCCTCCATCAACGCCCGGACCGCCCTCGCCCACCAGGGGTTTCGACCGGTAAGGGGTTTCTGCCGGGGAGCCGGAGGGGGTCCCCCTACATGTCATCTTTCAATCGCACGAGTGTTCGATCAGGCTCGCTTGAGACCCGCAGTCGAGAGTTAGGAAGGACGCTGTTTCGTCCTCGAGGAAGGCCAAAATCGTGTTGTGGCCGTCTTGGATCGCCTGCTCGATGTTGCTCGTCGTGCAGTTGCCCAACCGGACTCAGATCACTTTGGGTGGGGGCCCGGACACCAACGCCCTCTGGTGGAAGTCTTCGTCCTTCGACACGATGGCGAATCCGTGATCGAGCGCATACCTCCAAGTCTCGTCCTCGGTCGCATCGCCAAGATCGAGCAAGGTCACGTGAGACGAGTCGGGGTACTCGAGGACGTCATAGACGCCACCCGCAGCCCTCGGATGATGGGCTTGCCTCCCCGCTTGCCCGGTTCGGTCGTAATACGGTCCTGATAGTTCACGATCGCACCTGATTCTAGGTGTCCTGGTGGCCGATCTACGCCCGAGCGTCCACGCCGTCAACCTGAAGACTGCTCGATTAGCGCGGCAACAGCCTCGGCTGCGGCGCGGTCCATACCTTCGATCACGCCGAGGCCGAAGCCCCATCAGCTCGATGGAACACGGAGAAATGAGTCGTTTGGAACGCATATCCGAGGAACTCGAACTCGACGGTGAGATGCTCGGCTTCCTGTATGAGTCCGGCTTCCAGCCGAAGACCGAGATCGAGCTGATCGGACGTGACCCGAGAGGCGCTCACACGTTGTCGGTGGGTGGGCGAAAGGTCGGTGTTGGCCAATTCGCGGCCGATCGGCTCTTTGTGGCGGCCTGAAAAATCCTCAGATTGTCGCCCCGGCTAGTCGCGTAGTGCCGGAGCGACAGTCTTGATAGATAATCAGCCGAGCTCGCCGATGTCCTCGGAGGAGATACCGAACGCGTCCCACGCCGGCTGGAGGGCGGCGCGGACTTCGTCGCCTCCTCCGTTGGCCCCCGGCTCACTGGAGAGGTCGAAGATGGCGTTGATCGTGTCGACGTCGGCTCCGGCGCCGGCGGCCCAGGCCTCGATCACGCGCCAGAAGGCGAGACCCTCGGCCTGGTGCGTGGCTGCAGACTCGGCGTCACCGGCTTCGACGTCCTGTGGTATCAGCGTGGCGTAGCGGATAGCCGCCTGGGAGTAAGTGATGAAGATGGCGCGACGGATCTCCTCTGCAGCCGACTCGGCGTCGGCGGCATTCTCGGCTGCCAGCCCTGCTTTGCCGCTGTTCATTGCGGCGAGGATCTGCTCGTTGGCCTGTGCGGTCTCGCCGTCGGCCCCCTGGGTCCCGAAGTTCTCCGCGCGACTGTTGGCCGTGGCGAACGGGGCACAGTCCGGTGCAGCACCGTGGTAGAACGCCCAAGCCTCGTCCCAATTGTGGACGGCTCCCTCCGCCCGATCGAAGTCGCCGGCGGCCGCCTTCTCGAGAGCTGCGTTCAGTTCGTGATCGACCCAGGCCACCATTATCTGGTTCTGGGTGCCCTTCTCAATCGCCTGTGAGCGGACACCGTCGGAGGCTCCGGCAAACATCCCTTCGCCGGCGATGGCGTCTGATACGAAGTCGTCGAGTGGAGTCGCCGATCCGTAATAGTCGTCGAGCCCGTGGAGACGATCCTCGGCGGTGGCGAAACCGGCCAGCGAGCGGACTGACCCGTCGGAGTTCACCGAATGAACACCTTCGGTGTAGATCGTCTCGATGGCGGCGTAGTCGATCGTCTCGTAGTCGAGCAGGTCCTTGATGTCACAGACGTCCTCGACAACGAGGCGGTGGGCCGACACATCGGTGGCGTACTCATACCCACCGTCGGCGGGAGTCGCGGTAGCGGACCCGGTGGCGGAGGCGGATGCCGAGCCCAACGCAGAGCCGGACGCGGAACCGGAGGCCGACCCCGAGCCGGAGGCCGAGGCTGAGCCGGTGGCGGTGCCGTCTGACCCGAGGTTGCGCACTTCCCCACCATCATCGCTGCCACACGCGGCCACGACCATGGCGAGCACTGCGATCACGATCAGCAGTCTGCGCTGTTTCAACATGTCAATACCCTTTCTTGGTTTGTTTCTCTGTTCGATTCCGTGCGGGGTTCATCCCGCCGGAAAGATCCGTTGGCCCATCCCCGCCACACGAGCACCAGCGCCAAGGCCACCCATAAGCCATGCATGGTCCAAGTGAGGGTGGTTGGTGCCATGTAGTCGGGCAGCACCAGAGCGAGCGCTTGGTAGACCGGGTTGGCGGTGGCACCGAAGTCCACTACCCACGTGAGCTGCTGGCTGAGTCCCTCCGCCACCAGGAAGCCGTACGCGACGACACCGAGGATCCCGAGACCGGCCAGCCATCGGGTACGAATGCGCGGTTTCTCGTCGACCCAGGCGGCGACCGCCAAGACCGCGATCGGGAGCACGACCACCAACTGCCGACCAGGAAACCACCAGCCATGCATCGTGAGGGCCACGAAGGTCGCCACCAGCCAGCCCGCGGCGAGCAGCCAGCCGGCGACGGCGAACTCGGAGCCTCGCCGGGCCATAGCCCAACCGGCCACGAGAGGAAGCAGGAAGAATGCGGGCTGCCAGGCGGCGATGCCGAACCCCCGGTCGACCAACAGCCCGATGAGCCGGGTGCTGCGGCCCCACAGGTTGACCTCGTTCCCCACCGCGGTGAACTCGCCACCAACGAAATGGTCACCGGTGGCGTAGGCGGTGAGCCCCTTGTAGATCAACAGATGCCCGGCGATGTAAGCGACACTGGCCAGAGCGAACGTGAGCACGAGGCTGCTCCGACGGCCCTTGCCCGCCTTGACCAGACCGGCGACGGCCAGGACGGCGGCGAGGGGCACGTACTTCACCGCCAGCCAGGGCAGCGCAATCACGGCGAGGGCGAAGACGATTCGGCCCGACTGTTGGAACGGACCGACGACCGCGGCAAAGCCGGCGAGGAGTGCGAGGGCGGCCGGGATCTCCGGGTAGGCCTGGGTGGAGTAGATGACGAGCGGTGGAGCCAGGCCGAAGACCGCGGTGGTGAGGAGTGCAGTTCGACTCGACACGCCCAGGCGATGACGGGCGGTCCAAACGGTGAGGGCGGCGAGACCACCACCGAGAAGCGCCAGTGCCGCCTTGGCGCCCATCCAGCCTCCCAGGCCCATGGGCACGGCGAGCAGCAGGGGCAGGAGGGGATCGTGGGGGCTGACCCGGCGGCCGTCCTCGAGGGCCCGAGTTTGTGTGGGCAGCTCGACCTCGTGGAACTCCCGGTAGCGCTCCTCGGCCAGTTCATCGGAGATGTCGAGGTTGCCGTCCTCCCAGAGGCTCAGCGCCGACAACAGATACTGCGGCTCATCCGCAGTCGTCTGGGCGCCGTACGTGGCGCGTACGCCTATTCCTAGGGCAGCGACGGCTGCGACGACGAGCCCGAGAACGGATAGGAGGATGATCTCGCTCCGTCGGCTCACGTCGCCACCATCGCCGGGATCCGGGCAGCCGCAGCGGCCTGACGAGCCAACAACGAGTAGAGATCGGTCTGGGGGGTGAATCCGAGCAGCTCCTGGCAGAGCGTCGTGTCGGCCAGGGTGGCGTCCACGTCCTCTGCCGACACGGGATGGGTGACGACGTCGGTCTCCCGGCCATAGACATCCATCAGCACTCGGGCCATGTCGATGAGCCGGTAGCCGACCCCTGTGCCGAGGTTGATAGTCCGGTTCAGGCCTCGCTCACCTGCGCGGATGAGACCCTCTACCACGTCGCGCACATCGGTGATGTCTCGAGACCTCGACGGCGACCCGAAGATGCGGATGGGCTCGCCCCGGGACAGGGCATCGAGCCAAATAGAGAACGCCATGTCGGACCGTTGGTGCTCCCCGGCGACAGTGAACGGGCGGACGACTGTCACGACTCCTCCTCGCTCCCGGCGGACCTCACAAAGCTGCTCCACGATTACCTTGGATCGGGCATAGCCGCCCCGAGGAAGAAGCTCGTCGCCTTCTCGGCATGGGCGTCCGTGCCGCGAGCCGCCGTATACCGACGAGGATGAGGTTACGACGAGGGCTGTGCTCGGAGGCGTCACGTCGAGGAGATGGCGAGTCGCGACCACATTGTCCCGGTATCGCTCCCGCTGGATGGCGGAACCGTGGCCACGTACACCCGGCCGGGCGGCGAGATGGAAGACGACATCGGCGCCGGCCATCAACCCGAGGAGACCGCTGGTTTGCGGATCGTCACCGAGGTCGAGGATGTAATGCTCGTAGTCGCCCGAGTCGAATCTCGATTGCCGATCGACACCGGTGACTCGATAGCCTCGTTCGACGAGAGCATCGGTGAGATGCCTGCCGATAAACCCTGCCGAACCTGTCACTACGGCCTTCACGACGGCGGACGGTAATACACTATGGTCGTAGTGTAAAATGCTGACCTGACAAATGTTGTACGGGATGCCTGATAAGACTCGAGACGACCGAAAGCGCGTCCCGTCGTGGGCCATCATCGCCGCCACGGTCCTCACCATCCCCCTCGTGTGGATGATCCTCGCCACCGTCGACACCGCGGCATTGGCTGCGGTCTGGGACGCCGTGGTCGAGCGACCCGCTGGTCTGCTCGTCGCTCTTGCGGCGTTCGGCGGCGCCTTCCTCCTGCGTGCGTTCGCGTGGAGCCGGGTGCTACCCGACCTCTCGCTCGGCCAGAGTTGGGCCGGGCTTCACGTCGCCCTCGGCGGGAACCACGTCCTGCCCCTGCGCCTCGGCGAGCCGCTCCGCATCGTCAGTGTGGTGAGGCGAGCCGGGATCGACTGGCAACGGGCCACCGCCTCCACCGTCACTCTCCGCTCCGGCGACCTCGTCTCCATCGGAGTGATCGGAGTCATCGGTGGACTCGGGGCCGTGGCCGCCTGGTGGGCCACCGGGATGTTTCTGCTCGGCGGCGCCGTGTTCATCGGGCTCGGAGTTGTCTGGCTGCGACGACTGAGCGGGAACGGTGAAGTGGCCCTGCCCGGCCCTGTTGCCATCGGGGCAACCATCGCCGCCTGGACTCTGGAAGCGATCGTCGTCTATCAAGCGGCCTCCTGGGCGGGGGTGGGGCTCGGCTTCGGCGGGGCGGTTCTCGTCACCGCCGCCGCCGTGGTCGCTCAGATCGCCGCCTTCGCACCCGGCGGTCTCGGCACCTACGAGGCAGGAGGAGTCGCCGCCATTGCATTTCTCGGAGTGGACCCGGCCGTGGGACTGGCAATCGTGCTCTCGGCCCACGCCATCAAGACGCTCTATTCGCTGGTCTTCGGGCTCGTCGCCGTGTTCGTGCCCGCCCCGGGGATGCTGGGACGGCTCCGACTCGGCGGGTCGGGATCAGCCCTGGCCCCCTCCCCGGTGACCCCGGCCGCGGACCAACCCGTGGTCCTGTTCCTGCCCGCATACAATGAGGAGGAGTCGGTGGGTCGGGTGGTGCGCCGGGTACCCGCCACTGCGGCCGGGCATCCCGTGGTGTGTCTGGTGATCGACGACGGTTCGACCGACCGGACGGCCGCCGTCGCCGCAGAGGCGGGAGCGACGGTCATCTCGCTCGAGGAGAACCTCGGTCTCGGTGCCGCCGTGCGCCGCGGGCTGGCGGAGTCCCTCCACTACGACCCGGTAGCGGTGGCGTTCTGCGACGCCGACGGCGAGTACTCCCCCGAAGAGCTTGACATCATGGTGCGCCCGATCCTCGACGGACGGGCCGACTACGTGGTGGGCTCCCGCTTCGAAGGCGATATCGAGCGAATGCTGCCCCACCGGCGCATAGGAAACTTGATCCTCACCTGGCTCCTCTCCTGGGTGGCCCGACGTCACATCAGCGACGGCCAGAGCGGCTACCGGGCCTTCTCCGCCAGAGCGGCTGCCGCGGCCGAGGTGATCCACGACTTCAACTACGCCCAGGTGATCACGCTCGACCTCCTGGCCAAGGGGGCGCGGTACGCAGAGGTGCCGATCAGCTATCGGTTCCGCACCGAAGGCGAGTCGTTCATCAAGCTCGGTCGCTATCTGCGGGCAGTCGTGCCCGCCGTCTACCGCGAGGTCAACAACACCAGCTTGGCCTGAGTGGTCAGTCCTCAACCACATGCTGGGCGAAGCGCTCCCGAGCCCGATCCCACGCCACCCGATCGAACTGGAGATCGTCGGACACACAGGCCGCGGCGTCGCGCGCCATGACCAGAGCGTGATGCGTGTTGTCATGTGCGAAGAGACCCTGTCGCCCGAAGGTGACGATTCCGTCCCTGGTATCGAGCCACGTTGCCACCTCGGTGAACGCCTCCTCAGAGCCGATGCGGTAGATGGGGTAAGCGTTCGCGATGCGACGCACCTCTCCGCGAACACCGGGATCGGGGAGGCCAACCTCGACG
>JBHHWH010000081.1:0-10542 GCA_046756405.1 Acidimicrobiia bacterium
CGAGATCCTCCGCTGGGTCGGCTACGGCACGTTGGTGTACTTCATCGCCATGCAGGCCTACTTCGTATTCCTCGCCTTGCTGTCCGCAGCCACTCTGCGCCGTAGCGGCTACCGGGAGCGTTACGCCCGGATCGAAGAGATGCTGTCCACCCGGATGGCGCCGCCGATCTCGATCATCATCCCCGCCTACAACGAGGAAGCGGGGATCGTGGACTCGGTCCGGTCCATGTCCATCGCTCGGTACCCGCGGCTGGAACTGGTGGTGGTCAATGACGGGTCCACAGACGGCACCCTCCAGGAGCTCATCGACGCTTTGGAGCTGGAGAAGGTCCGCATCCCCTACCGACCGGACCTGGACGCCGGCCGGATCCGGGGCATCTACCGGGGCCGGTCCGGAGTGGAGTTGACCGTCATTGACAAAGAGAACGGTGGCCGGGCTGACGCCCTCAACGCGGGAATCAACGCTGCCCGCTACCCCTATGTCCTCTGTACCGATGCCGATGTCATCCTCGACGCCGATTGTCTAATCCGAGCTATGCAGCGTGTCGTGGAGGACCGGGAGAGGACGATCGCCGTCGGCGGCAACGTCAGGCCCCTCAACGGCAGCCGGGTCGAGTTGGGCCACCTGATCCGGGCCACCGTGCCCCGGCGGATGCTTCCCCGAATGCAGGTGCTGGAGTATCTCCGCTCCTTTCTCTCCAGCCGTCCGGCGTGGTCCGGGATCAACGCCCTTCCCCTCGTCTCGGGCGCTTTCGGGATATGGAAGAAGTCTTCGCTCATCGCCGTGGGCGGCTTCAAACAAGGCCACATGGGCGAGGACATGGACCTCACCATGCGGTTGCACCGCCACTATCTGCGCAAACGCATCCCCTACCGCATCGTCTACGAACCTTCTGCGGTCATCTGGACGGAAGTACCGGAGACGCCGAGGGTGCTTCGGCGTCAGCGAATCCGCTGGCACCGCGGGCTGATGAGGGCGGTGCGGGACTTCAGGCCGATGACCTTCAATCCCCGTTACGGGAAGGTGGGAATGCTGACCTGGCCAGCTATGGTCCTGTTCGAATACATCGCACCCATCGTCGAGTTCGCCGGCTGGTTCATAATCCCCACTGCTTTCCTGGTGGGTGCGTTGAACACGGTCTCGCTGTTGTGGCTGACCCTGATGGCCTACGGCATGGGCTTGATGAACTCTCTGGTCGCCTTGCTACTCGACGAGCACTACGGCTACTTCAACAGCCCTTCGGACACGTCGCGGCTGATAGTCCTCGCCCTCGTCGAGAACCTCGGACTCCGCCAGCTCACGGTGCTGTGGCGGATCCGGGCCCTCTTCGGCGGCCGCGCGGCTGAGTCGTGGGGCAATATGGAGCGCCGCGGAGTCACCAACTTGGGGGCCCAAACTTGATCCTTACTCCTCCAGCTCCTCCAGGGTCCTGGGCCAGTCGGCTTTGAGAAGCCGGGAGAGGGCTCGGTCAGCGAGCAGACGCCCGCCGGTCTGACAGCCTGCGCAGTAGTTGGTCTCGTTGTCGGCGAAGACGATCCTCTGGACCGTCGACCCGCAGCGGGAACAGGGATGGCCGTACTTGCCGTGGACCGCCATCTCGGGACGGAAGGCGGTCACCTTCCTCGGCCACCCGTCTCCCGCTTCCGCCAGCAGCCGTCCGGTCCATTCCTGGAGCGTGTCCACCGTGGCCTGGTGGAGACGGTCTGTCTCCTCGGCGGTGAGCTGAGCGGTCCGCTTGATCGGGGAGAGCTGGGCCCGCCACAGGATCTCGTCGGAATAGGCGTTGCCGATTCCGGACAGAATCCGGGGGTCGGTGAGAGCCCGCTTGAGAGTCCGGTTCTCTGCCATCAAGACGCTGGCGAACTCGGCCTTGGAGGCCTCCAGAGGTTCGATGCCGCCACGGTCCAAAGCGGCAACGCCCTCCCAGCCCTGGAACAGCCAGACCCCTGCCCTGCGGCGGGTTCCCTGCTCGGTGAGGATCACCGCGCCAGTCTCGAAGTCGAGAGCGGCCAGCCCGACCTTCTTAGGGATGGGCTTTCCGGGCGTCTCCCAGCGGAGACGCCCCGCCACCATGAGGTGGACCACCACAAACAGATCACCTTCCAGTTCGAACACGATTCGCTTGCCGACCCTCCGCAATTCGTCTACGCGACGCCCTGCTGCCGTCTCGTAGCTGGGGTCATAGGTGCGGAGCACCGAGGGAGAGGAGATACGCAGGCCCTGGAGAACCTCACCGCGAATGCGCGAGTCGAGAGCATGGATGTAGACCTCGATGTCAGGTAGCTCCGGCATTCCGCTCGGTGGTTAGCTCTCGCTGGGGGGACCTTCCCCCCAAGCCAGGGCTGCGACCCCGACCACGACTCCTCCGGCGATGAGACCAAGAGACAGGAGATGTAGGGCGTCGACGCTGATGTCGCGGAGGGCGAAGCCGAGGGCTATCGCCATCAACGCCAGGATGGCCACTGCTCCGATACGGGAGTAGGCGACCTTGAGGGCCAGAGCCAGGCCGGCGGCAACCATGGCGGTACCGCCAAAGATGAACGGCCACTGGTAAACGGCGTCGGCGGCCTGGCCCGTCGAGCCGGTGACAAGGAGACGGAGCACGACACCGCCCGTGAGCACGAGGGCTCCCCCCAGGGCGAAGGCAAGGGCCTCCACCTTTGACTCCTCGACCTCCTCGGGCTGTGGCGGCTCCTCGGGTTCTTCGGGTCGGTGGCGAGCTGCCACCTTGCGAGCTAGACGGGGTGACGCGGCCACCACACCCAGCTCTTCGGCCAGGAGAGCGTCATCCTCGGAGCGAAGGTGGTACTCGTCACCGGCTGCCTTGATGATGAAGCCGTCCTGGAGGGCGCGGATCCCTAGGTCGCCTACGGCCCAGTCCGCTAGCTGCTCACCCTCGGTGAGGAGCCTCATCCGCCCCCCATCAACGACCACACGGACGGCGATGCCCGGGCCTGTATCCCCGCTCAGTTTCAGAAAGCCGGCGCTCTCGACTGCCATGGCGGCCCCCGAGTCTCTCGATTGCGGGTCATTGTAAGAGTAAGGGGCCGCCCGAGGGCTGCCCCTTACGTTCACTCAGACTCTGAACCGTTAGTTGTCGCGGGTCTGCTCGAAGACCTCGTCGAAGCTCTTGGCCACCCGGCGTCGTCCCGAAGGATCGGTGGTGGGTGCCTTGGCGGGCTCCCGATCACGGTCCCCGCGAGGCTGCCGGTCCCGGTCTCCTCCGCGGCCCCGGTCTCCTCCGCGGCCCCGGTCTCCGCCGCGGCCCCGGTCTCCGCCGCGGCCCCGGTCACCTCCGCGGCCCCGGTCACCTCCGCGGCCCCGGTCTCCTCCGCGGCCCCGATCACGGTCGCGACCTCCGCCCCGGCCTCCTGCAGCCCGCTGCTCCGGAGACGGGAGGGTGGCGCCCTCAAGGGGCTCGACCAGCTCCAGGCTGACCTTGCCGCGGTTTATCTCACGGACCCGCACCTTGACGATGTCTCCCTCGGACAGGTAGTCCTCGACCCGGTCGGGCTTCTTAGAGCCGTCGAGCTGGGAGATGTGGAGCAATCCGTCGCGTCCAGGAAGGATGTTGACGAAGGCACCAAAGTCCTTGATCCCGACGACCTTGCCCTCGTATTCGGCGCCCACCTCGGCCTCGGGAGGGAAGGCGATCTGGGTGATGCGCTCCTTGGCCGCGGCGAGCACCTCGGCGTCGTTGGAGGCGATACGGACAATGCCCTTGCCGTCGGCCTCCTCGATCTCGATGGTGGCACCGGTCTCCTCTTCGAGCTCACGGACCACCGCACCCTTGGGACCGATGACCTCACCGATCTTGTCCTTGGGGATCTCGATCGACTCGATCCTCGGCGCCCACCGGTTCATCTCCGGACGGGGCTCGGCGATCACCTGGGCCATGGCGTCGAGGATGAACAACCGGGCCTTCTTCGCCTGTTCCAGCGCCGACTTGAGGACCTCGGAGGGAAGTCCCTTGATCTTGGTGTCGAGCTGAAGGGCAGTGATCATGTCGGCGGTGCCGGCGACCTTGAAGTCCATGTCCCCGAGGGCGTCTTCGGCACCGAGGATGTCGGTAAGGGTGACGTATTCGCCGTCCTCGTGGATCAGCCCCATGGCGATGCCCGCCACCGGGGCAGCTATCGGCACCCCGGCGTCCATCAGCGACAACGACGAGGCACACACCGACGCCATCGAGGAGGAGCCGTTGGAGGACAGTACCTCGGAGACCAGCCTCAGGGCATAGGGAAAGTCGTCGGCGGTGGGGATCACCGGGAGCAGGGCCTTCTCGGCCAGGGCACCGTGGCCGATCTCACGCCGTTTCGGACCCCGCATGAAACCCGCCTCTCCGGTGGAGAAGGGAGGGAAGTTGTAGTGGTGCATGTAACGCTTCGACTCCGCGACATCCAGGGTGTCGAGCATCTGCTCCATCTTCAGCATCCCCAGCGTGGTGATGTTGAGCACCTGGGTCTCGCCCCGGGTGAACAGTCCCGAACCGTGGGTGCGCTCCACGACACCCACTTCGATGCTGAGGGGACGGATCTCGTCGAGTCCGCGTCCGTCGAGACGAATCCCCTCTTTTACGGTGCGTTCCCGGGCCAGCTTCTTGAACAAGGCCTTGAAGGCCTTCTTCGCCTGGGCGAGGGCGTCAGTGTCGTCCTCGGGAATCCCGAGGGATGCCACCGTCGACTCCAGGGCCTCGGCCTCGGCCTCGTTGCGCTCCTTCTTGCCGGCGATCTGAAGCACCGCCTTGATGGCCTCGCTGGCGGCGGTCTCCACCTTGGAGTACATCTCCTCGGTGTAGTCCTCGGCGATGGGCCACTCCACCTCGGGTACCTCCACCTGGGAGGCCAGCTCGAGCTGGAGGTCGATCATCTGGGCGATGTAGTCCTTCGACTTCTCGATGCCTTCGGCCACGGCGTCCTCATCAGAGGCCCGGTCACCGGCAGCGACCAGACGGTAAGCCTCTTCGGTGGCACCGGCTTCGACCATGGTGATGTCGATCTGGCCGTCCTCGTTGCGGCGGCCGGCCACGACGATCTCGAAGACTGACTCTTCCAGGTCCTGCTCGGTGGGGAAGGCGATCCATTCACCCTTCTTCAGGGCCATGCGCACCGCGCCGATGGGGCCCTCGAAGGGAATCGGGCTGACCATCAGAGCAGCAGAGGCGCCGTTGAGGGCCACCACGTCGAAGGGGTTCTCCTGGTCGACGGCCAGGGAGACCACCACGACGTGGGTCTCGTTGCGGTAGCCCTTCTTGAAGGAGGGGCGCAGCGGCCGGTCGATGAGCCGGCAGGTGAGAATCGCCTGCTCGGAGGGTCGACCCTCCCGACGGAAGAAGGATCCGGGGATCCTCCCCACCGAGTACATGCGCTCCTCGAAGTCGACGGTCAGGGGGAACCAGTCGATCCCCTCCCTGACGTTTCTGTTTGCGGTGGCGGTGACCAGCATCTCGGTCCCGCCCAGCTTGGCCACGACGGCGCCGTCAGCCTGACCGGCGAGTTTGCCGGTGCTCAGGGTGATCTGCTTGCCATCGATGTTGGCGCTTACTGTCTTTTCGGGCACTTGGTGCTCCTTGTGTTGTCATGGAGCCGTGCCCGTTGGCAGTAGTCATGCCTCCGATGAAGGCATCGCCACTGTCAACTAGGCAGGCTCCTCTTCTTTTCCTGGGGGCCCTTGCCCCCTATGTGCGTGAGGAGCGGAAGACCGCTCCCCACGAAATCTCGCTCAGCGCCGCAGTCCGAGCCTGGCTATCAACGCCCGGTATCGCTCCACGTCCTGGCTTCGCAGGTAGTCGAGGAGCCGGCGCCGCTTACCCACCATGAGCAGCAGGCCACGACGGCTGTGGTGGTCGTGCTTGTGCTCGCGGAGGTGTTCGGTCAGGTGGTTGATCCTCTCGGTGAGGATGGCCACCTGAACTTCGGGAGAACCTGTGTCGCTCTCGTGGGTGCCGTATTCGGCGATTATTTCGCTGGTTGTCTTCATTGCGCGGTAAACCTGAATGGGTGGTGGGGATCCGAGATGAACTCTAACACCTCACACCATCAACGCACATCGGGCCTGGTGGAGGCGAGGATCCGTCGGGTCTCCTCCACGTCTGTCTCCATGGTACCGACGAGCTGGTCGATACTGTCGAAGGCCAGCTCGGGTCGGAGGTAGTGGACGAACTCAACGGTCAGCTCTTGGCCGTAGAGGTTGTGGTCGAAGTCGATCAGGTAGGCCTCGACGATCAGTTCGCCCTCGCCAAAGGTGGGACGGGTGCCCACGTTGATCGCCGCTCCGTGGGTCTCGCCTCCGAGAATCGCGAATCCCGCGTAGACCCCTGGTCCGGGGATGACCTTACGTTCCGGAGGGGCCAGGTTGGCGGTGGGAAACCCCAGGTCACGTCCCCGGTGGTCCCCTTCGATGACTGTCCCCGTCAACCGGTAGCGCCTTCCCATGGCTTCGGCGGCTTCTTCGATCCGTCCCTCCTCGATGAGCGCCCGTACCCGGCTCGAGGACAGCTTCCCTTCCCCGTCTTCGACCAATCCGATGCTCTCCACCTCGAAACCCAGGGAGGGCCCCATCTTCTGGAGACGGGTGACATCTCCGGCTCGTCGGCGGCCGAAACGGAAGTCCTCCCCCACCACCAGATGACCCATATCCAGACGGTCGATGAGGATCTGGGAGACGAACTCCTCAGGGGGGAGCTCTTTTATCTCCCGCAGGTCGAGGATCCCCACCTGTTCTACGCCCAGGGACTCGAAGATGACGATCCGCTCCTCCACGGTGGTGATCAGCCGAGGGTGGCTGCCCGGGTAGAGCACCTCGGCCGGATGAGGATCGAAGGTGAGGACGGTCCTGGTCATGTCCTCCCGGAGCCTGGCCAGTAGGATCTGATGTCCCCGATGAACCCCGTCGAGGACCCCGATAGTCAGCGAGGTCGGGACCCCCGAAGGGGTCCAGTCCCGCCAGGAGCCGTCGAGGATCCTCAAGCCGGCAGCACCACTTCGGGACGGGCTTGCTCTCCGTGCCGGCTGTAGACGGCGAGGAGGGCGCCCGAGGTGTCGAGCACCCGGAAGGGCTCCCCTTCGGGCATCTCCCCCATGATCTCGCCGACGAACCGCATGCCGTGGCTCACTGCCCGGGCGGTCTCGTCGTCGACAGTGACCGCGGCCAGATCGGCTAGCGCTTCGGCCGGGGAGAGCAGATGCGACTCCCATTGGTCGAGCCGGTCGAGGGTGATCCCTTCGTCGGCGCGAAGGGAGCCGATACGGGTCCTTCGCAGGAAGGTCAGGTTGGCGTTGCCGCCGAGGACGGCGGCCATGTCGTCGGCGAGGGAGCGGACGTAGAAGCCCTTTCCACACACCACCCGGAAGGTCACCTCCGGGTAGGGGCCTGGCCCCACTTCGAGAAGCTCCAACTCGTGGACCTCCACCGGGCGGGCCTCCCGCTCCACCACCTGGCCTTGACGGGCCAGCTCGTAGAGCCGCTTTCCCCCCTGTTTGAGGGCGGAGACCATTGGTGGGACCTGGTTGATGACACCTACAAACCGGGCAGCCACGGCCTCTAGCTCTGCGGGGGTGAAGTGCATCTCCTCCCGGGTCAGCACCGCGCCGTCGGCGTCGAGGGTGTCGGTGGCCACACCGAAGAGGGCAGTGGCGCTGTACTCCTTGGGCTGGTCCTGGATGAAACGGATCAGCCGGGTGACAGGTCCCAGGGCCAGGATGAGGGCTCCGGTGGCCATGGGATCCAGGGTGCCCGCATGGCCCACCTTCTTGAGGCCGGTGGCCCGTTTCACCCGGTTCACCACATCGGTGGAGGTCATACCCGATGGCTTGTCTACCACCAGAAAGCCGCGGGTCATCGGTGGGCCTCCACGGCTGCGATGACCCGGTGGAGCACCGTCTCAGGGTCGCCTTCGGTGGTGAAACCGGCGGCGAGACGGTGGCCTCCCCCACCAAAGGATGCCGCCAGACCGCCCACGTCGGTGCCGCCCCGGGAGCGCAGGCTCACCTTCACCGTTCCGTCGGCGTGAACCTTGGCCAGGGCGGCCACGTCGGCCTCTGTGGCCAGGCGGAGGATGTCGATGAGGTTGTCGATGTCTCCCCAGCCGATCCCGGCAGCATCGAGATCCTCATGGGTGATGAAGGTGGAGACCACACCCCGGGTCTGGTCAAGGCGGGCCCGGGAGAGGGCGGCACCGGCTGCCTTCAGATACCCGAAGGGTGCCTCCTCGTAGAGGTGGCGCCCGATCTCGGGAGGGTTGGCGCCGGCCTCTACCAGCTCGGCGGCGATGCGGAGGGTCTTGGGGCTGGTGGCGGCGTAGGTGAACCGGCCGGTGTCGGAGACGAGGGCGGTGTGGAGGCAGGTGGCGACCACCTCGGTGAGGGGCCAGTCGAGGAGCTGGAGCAGGTCATAGACCAGCTCGGCGGTGGCGGCGGCGGAACCGTCCACCACGGAGATATCCCCGAAGCCTTCGTTGGTGATGTGGTGGTCGATGACAACCAGGGTCTTGGCTTTCTCGGCGTTGGGGGCCAACTCGCCGAGACGGTCGGCGGCTCCGGCGTCGAGGACGACCATCAGCTCCGGCTCGGCGGGGAGCTCGGCCGGAGGGACCAGATGGTCGGTGGGGAGAAAGGACAGGTTGGGAGAGAGTTCGAAGGGCGAGCCGTAGCTGGCCACGGCTTCCTTCCCGGCGGCTGTGGCGGCTTCGGCCAGGCCCAGCATGGAGCCGAGGGCGTCGCCGTCGGGGCCCACATGGCAGGTCAGGGCAAGCTGGTGGCACTCTTGGATGGCCGTGGCGGCTTCCCTCAAAGCCTGCTGGTGCCTACTCATCCTCGTCCTCTTTCGCGGTTAGCTCACGCAACAGGGCGTCGATCCTCTCCCCGCCGACGATGCCCGGGTCGATGGCGAACTCCAAGGTGGGGGTGTATTTCATCCGCACCTGGCGGCCTATGGCCGACTGGAGCCGCCGGGCCGCTCGCCGGAGGGCAAGGAGGGCCGGTTCTTGCTGTTCTGCTTCGAGCACGTCGATGTAGACGATGGCATGGCGGAGGTTGGGGGCGGTGTCCACCCCGGTGATGGAAACGAACTCCAGACGGGCGTCGTTGAGCCGCTCCACCTCGTCGGCGAGGACCTGGCGGAGAATCGAGTTGACACGCAGCATGCGGTCGGTCATTCCGGCTCCTCGAAGTGGCTGATGAAGACATCGAGCACCTCTATACCGAGGCAGGAGTCAAGGTAGCGACGGACCTTGGCCAGATGCGTCTCCAAACTCCTTCCGTCCGGGGCCACCATTGCTATCCCCAAGGTGGCCCGCTGCCAGTCGTCGTGGTGGTCCACTTCGGCGACGCTGTAGGAGCCGAGCCGGCGCATTCCCTCGACTACGGGTCGGAGCGCTCCCCTCTTCTCCTTGAGTGACTGCGGCGAAGGGAGGTGGATCTCGACCCGCAGGGCCGCGGCGTGCATCAGGTCCGGGCGACCTCGCGGATGGTGTAAACCTCGATGAGGTCGCCTTCCTTGATGTCGTTGTAGCCCTCGAAGCCCATACCGCATTCGAATCCGGCGGCAACTTCCCGCACGTCGTCTTTGAACCGCTTCAGCGAGGACACCACGCCTTCGTGGATGACCACTCCGTCGCGCAGGAGGCGGGCCTTGGCACCACGCTGGACGACTCCTTCCACCACGTAACAGCCGGCCACGGTTCCCGCCCGAGGCACCTTGAAGGTCGCCCGTACTTCGGCGGTACCCAACACCACCTCGGTCTCTTCGGGGGCGAGCTGCTCGACGAGGATCCTCTCCAGGTCTTCGAGCAGTTCGTAGATGACCCGGTAGGTGAGCACCTGGACGCCGGCTTGTTCGGCGGCCTTGCGAGCCTTGGGCTCGGGACGGACGTTGAAGCCAACGACGACGGCGTGGGTGACTTCGGCGAGAGTGATGTCGTTCTCGTTGATCCCGCCCACCCCGGCGTGGACGATCTGGATGTGGGCGTCCTCCCGCTTGATCTTGGGGACGGCGTCGCGTAGGGCCTCCAGAGACCCTTGGGCGTCGGCTTTGACAATCACGTTCAGGGTGGTCTCCTCGGTGCGGAGCTGTTCCAGAAGATGCTGGAGGCGCTCCCGGGCGCTGGGCACCGCCTGGCTGGCGGCCTTTTCCGCCTCCCGCCGCTCCTCGGCAATCTTGCGGGCCACCTTGTCGCTATCGACGACCTCGAAGAAGTTCCCGGCCGAGGGAACCTCGTCCCAGCCCATGACCTGGACGGGAGTGGAGGGTCCGGCCTCTTTGATCTGGTCGCCCCTGTCGTTGATAAGGGCCCGGGCCTTGCCAGCCACAGCACCCGCCACCAGGGCGTCGCCGCGGCGGAGGGTGCCCCGCTGGACGATGACCGTGGCGACGGGGCCCCGGCCCCGCTCCAGCTCGGCTTCGACGACGACACCCGACGCCTGAGGCTTGGGGTTGGCCGTGTAGTCCTCGAGCTGGGCGATGAGGTCGAGCATCTCCAGCAGCTCGTCGACGCCCTGGCCGGTGAGGGCGGACAGCTCGACGCTGGGGGTGTCGCCTCCCAG
>JBHHWH010000082.1:0-10198 GCA_046756405.1 Acidimicrobiia bacterium
GGGTTCCGGCCAGCACGCCCGGAGGGACTCGAACCCCCAACCTTCTGATCCGTAGTCAGACGCTCTATCCAATTGAGCTACGGGCGCAAGGGTTATCCGCGCATCGAGGGGGACTTCGACGCTCGGGCCGACCCGACATACATGGGGATCGGTGAGTGCCAGGATATCAGACCCCCCTCTCGTTCAGCGAGACGGCATGCCAGGCGAATGGAACCTGCGAGCTGGCCTATGCGTCTGGAGTTCAATGACAACTGAGGGAATCGCCGAAGGCTCGGCAGCCACCCAACACCCGACCCGCTGACGTCTGGCACGGCAGGGCCGAGCTGTGGACCACCCTTCCCATCGACGGGGCCTACGGGCGACGCAAGAGTCGACACACCCTCCGAATTCACCTGCCCCGTCACCTTCCCCCAACCCGACGGCTTCACACCCCCTGACCCTTACCCGCCCAACACCAGACCCCCCGAGGTCTGGTACGGCAGGGCCGAGCTGTGGACCACCCTTCCCATCGACGGGGCCTACGCGCAACGCAAAAGCGTGTGGTGGTCGGTGAACTTCCCGGGAGGCGAGACCGAACAAGAACCTCCGATCAGCGTCACCTACCAGCGACTGGACACCGACCAGGAGCTGATCGTCGATCCCGCCCCCGGCACCAACGCCTTCACCCCCGAGGACGGGTGGTTCATGATCGCCTCCATCGACCCGCCGGAACCGGGGTGCTGGCGGGTCACCGCCACCTACAAGAGAGCGACGGTCAGCTACGTCTATGAGACCTTCGGAGACTGACGTCCCAGGGCCAACCTTCACGCGTGAGGCCCCCGGAGCTGGGTCCGGGGGCCTCGTCGGTCGGTGGCGGCTTTCAGCGCAGGTCGAACCGGTCCAGGTTCATCACCTTGTCCCAGGCACGGACGAAGTCCTCCACGAACTGCTCCTTGGCGTCCTCGCAGGCGTAGAACTCGGCCAAGGCCCGAAGCTCAGAGTTGGAGCCGAACACCAGGTCGACGGCCGTGGCGGTCCACTTCAGCTCGCCGGTCGCTCGGTCCAGGCCCTCGTAGACGTGCTCCGTCGTGGAGACCTTCCACTCGGTGCCCATGTCCAACAGGTTGACGAAGAAGTCGTTGCTCAGGGCCCCGGGACGGTCGGTGAGCACTCCCAGTGAGGACCCCCCGGTGTTGGCACCGAGGACTCTCAACCCTCCGACCAGGACGGTCATCTCCGGTGCGGTCAGCGACAACAGGCTCGCCCGGTCGACCAGCAGCTCCTCGGGGCGCCGCTTGTCTCCCCGGCGGAAGTAGTTCCGGAAACCGTCGGCGGTGGGTTCAAGCACCGCGAAGGACTCCACATCGGTCATCTCCTGGGTGGCGTCGGTCCGGCCCGGAGCGAAGGGAACTGTTATCTCCATCCCGGCGTCCCTGGCCGCCTGTTCGATAGCGGCGCATCCGCCCAACACGATCAGGTCCGCTAGCGACACCCTCTTGTTGGTTGTCTGAGCAGAGTTGAACTCCTCCTGGATCCCCTCCAATGTCGTCAGCACCGCGGCCAGCTCGGCGGGGTCGTTGACCTCCCAGTCTTTCTGCGGATCCAGCCGGATACGGGCACCGTTGGCACCGCCTCGATAGTCGCTGTAACGGAAGGTGGAGGCCGACCCCCAGGCGGTGGCGACCAGACGGCCGATCGACAGACCCGAGTCGAGGATCCGCCGCTTCAGTTCGGCGATGTCATCATCGTCGATCAGTTCGTGGTCCACCGCAGGGACCGGATCCTGCCAGATGAGCTGCTCGTCGGGGACCTCAGGGCCGAGGTAGCGGGAGACGGGGCCCATGTCCCGGTGGGTGAGCTTGAACCACGCCCGGGCGAAGGCGTCCGTCAGCTCCTCCGGGTTCTCGTAGAAGCGCCGGGCGATCTGCTCGAAGACCGGGTCGTGACGCAACGCCAGGTCGGTGGTGAGCATCATCGGAGCGTGACGCTTCGATGGATCAGCGGCGTCGGGAACGGTGTCGTCCAAGGACCGGTCCACCGGACGCCACTGGTGGGCCCCGGCAGGGCTCTTGGTCAGCTCCCACTCGTACTCGAAGAGGTTGCGGAGGAACTCGTTGTCCCACCTGGTCGGGGTTGAGGTCCAGGCTCCTTCCAAGCCCGAGGTGATGGTGTCGGCGCCCATACCGGTTCCAAACGAGCTCTTCCATCCCAGGCCCTGCTCCTCCAGCGGGGCACCCTCCGGCTCGGGTCCGACGTACCGGTCCACGTCGGCCGCGCCGTGGGCCTTGCCGAAGGTGTGACCTCCAACGATAAGGGCCACGGTCTCCTCGTCGGTCATACCCATCCGGGTGAAGGTCTGGCGGATGTACTTGCCGGCCATTACCGGGTCGGGGTTGCCGTTGGGGCCCTCCGGGTTGACGTAGATGAGGCCCATGTGGTCAGCCGCGAAGGGGTCGAACAGCGTCCCGTCCTCGGTGTGGCGCTCGTCGGCCAGCCACTCCTCCTCCGGGCCCCAGTAGAGGTCCTCCTCTGGCTCCCAGACGTCCTCACGGCCCCCACCGAAACCGAAGGTCTTCAACCCCATCGTCTCCAAGGCGACATTCCCCGCCAGGATGAGCAGGTCGGCCCAGGAGATCTTCTTCCCGTACTTCTTCTTGATCGGCCACAGCAGACGCCGGGCCTTGTCCAGGTTGGCGTTGTCAGGCCAGCTGTTGAGGGGCGCGAACCGCTGGGTTCCGCCGTTGGCCCCGCCGCGTCCGTCGTGGATGCGGTAGGTCCCCGCGGCATGCCAGGCCATCCTGATGAACAACGGGCCGTAGTGGCCGTAATCGGCGGGCCACCATTCCTGGGAATCGGTCATCAGCGCCGCCAGGTCTGCCTTGACCGCGGCCAGGTCGAGGCTGCTGAAGGCCTCCCGGTAGTCGAACTGTCCGCCCATGGGGGCGATCAGCGGCGAGTTCTTCCCCAGCGGCTTCAGATTGAGCCGGTTCGGCCACCAGTGTTGATTGGCCAACGATCCGGTGGCGGTGTGGGGGTTGTGCATCACCGGGCAGCCCGCTGTCGCCTCTCTGTCTCTCTCTATGTCGCCCATGGCTCCTCCTTACAAAAGTCGTTCGGTTGCCCCAACATTAGATGACCGGCGGAGGTCGGGTACCGCCGGGAGTTCAGCCGGCCGCGCCCGCCCCAGCGAGGCGGGCGCCAGGCCGGGCGTGATCGCGAAAGTAGGCCCAGAAGACCGCCACCGAGACCAGGTAGAAGGCGGCCATGATCAGCCATGGCGAACCGAAATCGCCGCCGTCCATTAGGCCCGCACCCAGCCAGCCGCCCACCGCAGCCAGTCCACCGCCGATCAGCGTCTCCAATCCCGTAAAGGTGGCCCTCTCCCCGGGATGGAGCAGCTCCATAGAGAAGGCTTCGTAGATCGGACCCGACATGTTGAACAGGGTCGTCCGCAGCACGAAGGCCGCACCCGCCAGGGACATCACCGCCGTGGGGGTGGCCAGAGAGGGCGCCAGTCCGATCACCACAATGAAGGGGACGGCCGCCAAGCGGCTGAACGCTATCGAGCGCACCTTCCCCCACCTGGTCTCGATGAAGGGCGCCATGAAGGCCGCCGCGGCGAGGAAGAGGGATCCGGCGGCGAAGGTCAGTCCTATCTCGTATTCGGCGGCGTGTACTCCCTCCTGGAAGAAGACGTTGGCCAGACGCAGGGTGAACCCGCCGCCTAACGCGATGAGGGCTGTCACCACCAGGAACTTACGGATCGTCGCCAGGGACCGGATACCGCCGAACAGTCCTGGCCTTGATGCCGGCTCTTCCATCGCTTCGGCCACCTCCCGGGAGGTGTAAGGCCGCAGCATCACCGCTGGAATGAGGGAGAGGAACCATCCGGCTATGCCGAGCATCGTCGCCCATCTGAAAGCAGAGATTCGACTGATGTCAAGGGTCACCGCCAGCCAGCTCGGGGCAAAGCCGGCGATGAGCGCTCCGGCCATGGCGGCAAGGGTCCGCATTCCCGACCCTACGGAGAAGAGGTGGATCCGCTCCCCGGGTTCCGAGTTCTCCGCCATGAAAGGTGACTCGGTGACATGGTGGAGGGCCCCGAAGGCAGCCTGGATCGCGGGGGCCACCAGCAGCACCGCCGGAACCGTGGCCATGATCTGGATGAGAGCCATCAACGCTCCGCCTCCGTCGCCGATGATGAACCCCCACTTTCTTCCCACCCTGTCTGAGACCCAACCCGCGGGAACGGCGGCCATCACCCGGGCGATCCCCATAGCCAGCAGGCGGAACCCGATGAACTTGATGGAAAAACCCAGTTCCAGGAGGTAGAGGTTGAAGATCACCTCCCAGGTGCCGTGGATCACGTCCATGCCGACAATGTGGACGAGATACAGCTTGGCGTTACGCGAGAAGCGGCGCAGAGCCTCTACGTATCCCAGGGAATCAGTCACGAGCGGGGACGCTAACGCAACCGCTACCGTCGAGCCATGCCACCAGAAGCTGCCCCCACCCTGGAAGACCTCGCCTCCCGCTACTGGATGACGGCGAACGAATTCTCCCCCACCGTCGCCACCGTGCGGGGCGTCCACGACTTCGACGACCGGCTCCGGTCGTTTCGCGAAGACGCCCTGGCCGACTTCGCCTCCCGCTTCGCGGCCATTGCTGACCACGCTGGAGCGCTGGACACAACCCAGATGGGCATTCAGGAGCTGATCACCCGCGACCTTCTCATGCACGAGTGTCGCACTTGGGTGACCGACATCGCACAGCGCTACTTCGTGGCCGCCATCGACCCCTATCTGGGCCCCCACACCCGCCTTCTCTCCGACACTCGTCAGAACACCGTCCAGACCACGGACGAGGCAGACGCTCTCCTCGGCCGTTACGCCAGGGTGGGTACCTACTTGACCGATGCCCTCGGCTTTCAGCGGGCAAACGCCGACAGGGGGCTGACCCCGGCTAGGGCGTCGCTGGAGAGGGTGGTGAGCCAGCTCGACGGATACCTGGCCTCCAATCTCGACGACGACCCCTTCCTTCAGCTGAGGCTCCCCCCAAGCTCCAGCGCCAACGCATGGCGCGAAGAGGCAGAGAGGCTGGTAAACGATGTGATCCGGCCCGCGATGGCCGACTACCGGGCCGGTCTGTTGGAGCACATCGCGCCCCTAGCTCGACCCGACGAGAAGGCAGGGTTGATGTGGATCAGCGGCGGGGAGGAGATCTACGCCCATCTCATCCACAAGTACACCCAGCTCGACAAGTCAGCTGAGGAGATCCACGACATCGGCCTGGAGTGGGCCACGGAGATCAACGCTGCCGAGTGGGTGGAGATCGGCCAGCGGGCCTTCGGCCTGGGCACCAGGTCGGAGGTTTTCGAGCGGCTCCACAACGACCCGGAGCTGCGGTTCGCCTCCGAGGTGGAGATGCTGGAACACGCCCGCAAGGCCGTAGAGCGAGCATGGGCGGCGGTGGACGACTGGTTCGGAATCCGCCCGCAAACCCCCTGCGAGGTGGTGCCGGTCCCCGCAGCGGTGGCCCCGGCGATGCCTCCCGCCTACTACATGCAGCCCCCGATCGACGGCTCCCGGCCGGGCACCTACTTCCTCAACACCTACAAGCCCTCGGAGCGGGACAGGTTCGAATACGAGTCGATCCACTTCCATGAGGCCATCCCCGGCCACCACTTCGACCGCTCCCTGGCCGCCGAGTTGGAGGGGATCCCCACCTTCCGCCGCTACGCCGCGGTCTACGCCCACACCGAAGGGTGGGGGCTCTACTCGGAGCGGCTCGCAGATGAGATGGGCCTGTACTCATCGGACGTGGACCGTCTGGGCATGGTTAGCGCCGACGCCTGGCGGGCGGGGCGGCTGGTGGTGGACACCGGGCTGCACGCCCTGGGGTGGAGCCGCCAGCAGGCCATCGACTTCCTCACGACCTGGACGCCCATAGGGCTGTTGACCATCGAACAGGAGGTGGACCGCTACATCGGGATGGCGGGCCAGGCCCTCTCCTACAAGATGGGCCAGCTCGAGATCAAGCGGCTGCGGGCCGAGGCGGAGAAGAGGTTGGGGAAGGCTTTTGATATCAAGGGCTTCCACGACCAGCTCCTCACCCACGGCGCGATGCCCCTCCCCCTCCTCGCCGACACCATCGACGCCTGGATCCAATCCCGTTCCTGAAGGCCACTGTCGGGGTGATGTCCGTGTGGCCGGGGGCTCTTATCCCGGCAGCAGATCCCAGGTCCCATCGGCACTACCCGGGAGAGGGATGGTCACCACGTCGGCTGGCTCCCCGTCCTCCGCCGAATACCAGAACACCCGTATAACCGCCGTTGGGGGCAGTTCGACACCATCGAGCAAGAAGGAGAACTCCCCCCAGCATCCTGAACCACAGGTGGCGGTGGTGAAGTCCTCAAGGACCACTTGGTCATGGTCCAGCACCTGAAGAGACACCGTGCCCTCGAAGACGTTGGCGAGTCCGGCAATGCGGGGGGGACTCTCTCCCAAAGCCAGTTCAGTGATGATGATCGGGTTGAGATGATCGAGAAAGTCCGTACGGCTGACCGGATCGACGACAACCAAGCCCTCACTACCGAAAATGTCCACCGGCTGGCCTTCAACCGTGAACCGGACCTCAGCCCCAGGGTCCGCGGCCGTGGCGGTGAAGACCAGTTGGTTCAGCATGGTGATGTCAGCCAGCAGCCCTCCGGCACCGTCGAGAAACGCCTGATTCATGTCCACCGTGTAGAGCCCCTCCGCTTGAGTCACCCCCAGGACCTCAACCCCCTCGGGGATGGCCCTTCCGAGACCTGGGGGGGTTCCGAGGCGCGGGTCAGTGAGCAGGCGGAGCGCGGTGAGAGGAGACGCCTGAGACTCGGGAGCCGCCACTTCTGACGTCACCGGGACCAGAGCCGGATTCCCCAGGTAGCTGTTGGCAGGTTCGGCTACCAGATAGACGACAACCCTCTGCGCCACCATCGGCACTGTTGTCGTCGGAATGGTTGTCTCGGGTGCGGGAGCGATCGTCGTAGGCGACGGCCCTGCGGTCGCAGCCGGAGGAGGCGGCTGAGTGGTTGCGGCAGGCATCTCGTCGGTGGCACCTGACAGGAATACGAAGGGGAGTCCCAGAGCCAGGATCCCTAGCGCCGCTCCGACCAGCACCAGCGCCGGTCGCGACTTCCTGGTCCGGGTGGCAGAAGTCGCTGTTGCCTCCCCTGGATATGGCGGCGGCTCTGGAGACATCTCCACCATTCGCCCCATTAGTTCCTTCAAACGGTCTTCTCTCTCGCCAGTCATGACAGCTCCTCCCTCAATCTGGTCCGAGCTCGAGCAAGGTGACGCTTCACGGCCCCTGCGGTGATGCCCATTCGCTCCCCCACCGCCTCGGCAGGCAAATCCATCCAGTAGGTGAGGTACACAGCGGCACGCTGGCGGACCGAAAGGCGGGCCACGGCCGCAAGCACATCAACGTCGACATAGGCCTGCTCGACGGAGGCGGGGCCGGCAGTCTTCAGCTCACGCACCCGACGGGCCAAGGTTCTGCGGTGATGGTCGGTAGCGACGTTCAAGACCGTCCGGTACAGATAGGCGCGATGGTCGGAGACAGCCGCCCAGCCCTCGGACTCAAAGGCCCGGATACAAGCGTCACTGACCACGTCGGCCGCGTCGAAAGGCCCCACCAACCCGGTGGCGTATCGCGTCAGCTCCGCGGCATGGCGGCGGTAGATCTCCTCGTTGTCTGTCACGTCCGTGACGGTGATCATGCCCCTAAGACGGAGCCGATGCCTCATTTGGGTGACAAAGAGCCCCGCCTGGCCGTCCAGGCCGGCTTCTCAAACAGAAGGACCGAAACTGCCGGCCTCGGGGTCTCTCGGCGGAGAGGGAGGGATTTGAACCCTCGAAGAGGCTTTAAACCCCTTACTCGCTTAGCAGGCGAGCGCCTTCGACCGCTCGGCCACCTCTCCAGGTAGGTCTGACTGTGCCAGACGATTGCAGTCAACCAGAACCGGGGACTGTTTGAGAAGCGGGGACCGGCTCAGGGTTCGTAAAGGTCGTAGGTGATCGCAGAGACCTTCCCGGCGCCGTTGACGAAGAAGTCCACGGTGAACCACATAAGACAGCTGTCATTGACTCCCAGCACCGGCTGGACGCTGACCCTCGTCATGTCCTCATAACCGACGGGAGGATCCATGGGGGAAGAAACACAGTGGGGATGGGATCCCACCGTCACCCGGTAGTCGTCGAGCCTCGCCAAGGCGGATAGCGGCGAGAAGTCTCCCGACCCGGCCCGGAACTCCTCCACCCCCGGGTCCCACACTGTTGGGTCGATCAGGGACTCCGCCTCAACCACCTTCAGCACCGTCGGCCCCAGACCGAGTCCCACGGAGTCGGCCAGGGGGAGACCCTCGAAGGTCGCCTCGCTGGGGTCGGCGGCGAAGGCTACGAACAGGTCGACCAGGGCCTCCTCCTCGGTTCGGTAGAGCTCCAGATAGGCGTTGTTCACCCAGCCGATCAGGCCGTCTCCGGACCGGACCAGCCGCCACAGCCCCCCGTCATCGGCGACGTCGGACGCGTCGAGCACCTCCACCGGAGCTCCCGGAACCAGCCCTCCAATCTTGAAGTAGTCGACCCCTGGTCCTGCCCGGACGTTGAGGGTGTCACCGCTGGCCACGTCGACCACCGTCGCTGTGGTACGGACGGGGACGTCGTCGACTCGGCAACCACTCGAGGTGGTAGCGAAACGAAGATCACAACCCCGATGAAAGAGGACACCCTCGTTGAGAAACAGGGTCTCTTCCCAAACCTCACGAGTGATCACACCTGAACAGGAGGACTCCCCCCAGCACAGCGTCGAATTGTCTAAAGCAGCGACCTCCGGAAAGGAGAAGACTGTGGCCTGGAGGGGGACGAGAAACGAGAGAAGCTGGGTCGATGTGCCGGCCCGGTCCCCTGGGTTCCACCGCTCCCCGTCCAGCCGGAAGTCGACCGTCAGGACCCCTTCGGTGTCCATGCCCGCCCGCACCTCTATCTCGTCGGCCTCGTCGACCCAGTCGAAACCGACACCGAGCCCGAGGGCCCGCTCCTCCTCGGTGGTGCCTTCCACGAGAAGTTCCAGCGAGCGCTGCAGGGAGAACTGGGTACGGCCAGGCCGAAAGATCGGATAGAGACTGCCGGGTCCCGCCGCGGTGCAGACTGCGAAGAAGGCCAGAGACATCCCGACTTCATCGCGAGGAACGGTGTCAGGACAGGTGGCGGGCTTTGCCCCAACGGTTGTCGAGGGAGTCGAAACGGTCGAAGTGCCCGCTACCACGATCTCCGTTGTCGGTGTGGCGCTCGTCTCCGGTCCAGAAGCGCCGGTACATGCTGCCACCACCAGCAGAAGCGACGACACCAGCCCCAGGCTGCGATTGATCCCCATCGCTGGAAACAACGTTCTTTTTCGGCGGATGGTTCCGGCCGCGATTGCGGAGGGGGTGGGATTCGAACCCACGAGACCCCGTGAAGGGCCCAACGGTTTTCAAGACCGTCGCCTTAGACCTCTCGGCCACCCCTCCAAGTTGTGAACCCCCTGGTCGGAGACTCGGATGAGTCGTCCAAAAGGTGAACAACGTGCGATCCGCTGTGTTGTGATGGAGTTCGGGCGGTCGATCACGAAGCCGAGGACGTCCCCCGATCAGGGCCGTGTTGACACTGAGAGTAGTCCGAATCACAGGTGGAACATCTCGTAGAACAACACCGACAGCTCCTCGGCCAGCACACACTCCGGGAACAGTGGACTGAAGACCACGCCGACCTCCTTCACACCTACACCGCCATCAAAGACGAACTCACAGCCCGTACTTACAGCCCTCAGCGTCAGCTATCAGCTAAACCCACCAGCCGACCTGCCCGACTGAGCCGTTCGGGCCTCTCCCATGGTGAGACGCCGGTCAACGGCTGTGGTACGCGCAGTCGGTCAACGCCAAGGGCCGGTTACTCAGCGACTTCGAGATCGTCGGATCGGACCTGGGATAGCTCGCCTGTTTGCCCCATCCCGGCCCGCTTGCTCCACTCGAACCAGCCTCCGTCGTAGATCGCCACCCGGGGCCACCCCATCAGATAGGCATAGAAGAAGGTCTCACTCGCTCGCCACCCTGTCCCGCAGTAGAAGGCGATCTTCTTGTCGGCGGTGATGCCTACGGTGCTCCAGCCGGAGGCGATCTCGTTGAAGTCTCGCATCG
>JBHHWH010000083.1:0-10002 GCA_046756405.1 Acidimicrobiia bacterium
CGACGAGAGGGAGCAGACCCTCAACCAGCTTCTGGTCGAGCTCGACGGGTTCGAGGCCAACACCGGCGTGATCGTGATGGCGGCCACCAACCGGCCCGACATCCTCGACCCTGCCCTCCTCCGTCCCGGTCGCTTCGACCGTCAGATCGTGATCGACGCTCCCGACATCGAAGGCCGCAAGGCGATCCTCGAAGTCCACGCCCGAGGTAAGCCCATGGCCGACGACGTCGAGCTGGAGGTCATCGCCCGGAGGACTCCCGGGTTCACCGGCGCCGACCTGGCCAACCTCATCAACGAGGCGGCGTTGCTCGCGGCCCGTCGTCGCAAGAAGCACATCAGCATGACCGAGTTGGAGGAGGCCATCGACCGAGTCATCGCCGGGCCGGAGCGAAAGAGCCGGGTGATGACCGAGAACGAACGGAAGGTGATCGCCTACCACGAGACTGGCCACGCCCTGGTGGGTTACGCCCTACCCAACTCCGATCCGGTCCACAAGGTGACGATCGTTGCTCGGGGCCGTTCCCTGGGGCACACCCTGGCCCTTCCCACCCACGACAAGTACTTGTCCCGCCGCAGCGAGCTTGTAGACCAACTTGCCATGCTTCTGGGCGGGCGTACCGCCGAGGAGATGGTGTTCGCTGACCCCACCACGGGAGCGGCCAACGACATCGAGAAGGCCACGACCATTGCTCGGAAGATGGTCATGGAGTACGGCATGAGCGACGAGCTGGGGCCGATGCAGTACGGCAAGCCGGCCGGAGAGGTGTTTTTGGGTCGGGACTACAACCGCCAGCAGGACTACTCCGATCAGGTGGCTGCCTTCATCGACGCCGAGGTGCGGAAGCTGATCAACGCCGCCCACGAAGAAGCCCGGGTGATATTGGAGACCCACCGCGATGCGATGGAGCGCATGGTGGAGGCCCTATTGGAGAAGGAGACCGTGGGCCCCAAAGAGGTGGCGGAGCTTTTCTACGACGTACCCAAGTGGGAGCACGCCGAAGACGACTCGTTGCGCATCAGGTATCCAGAGAATCCTGTCATTCCCCAGCCCCTCGACGATCTGGCGGCCGCCTACCAGGAGGACGTCGACGGGGAGGACGAGGAGGTCACCGAGTCGCTACAGCTGGACCGGAAGCTTCCCCGCACGGGTAGCAGGCCAGCCGAGGCCTAGACCCTCACTATCTCCAGGTTTCCGGAGACCAACTTGGCCTTGATGGAGGTGTGCCGCTGGGGAGGTGTCTGTCCCGTGTCAGCCTCCTCCGGCAAGATGGCCCGTCCCGAAAGGGTGGTGACGTCGAGGTCGACCGTCGTGCCCGACGGGATGCCGACGAGGGCCGAGCCCGACATGGAGTTGAGGCTGAAGCTGGGTCCGACGAACCGGTCTAGCTTCACGTCCCCAGACGCTGTGGCTGCGCTCAGGGCACAGTCCGCCTCTTTGACGCGGAGATCGCCTGATGCCAAGTTGAAGCTGGCCCGGCCCGAGCACCGCGAGAGACGGACATCACCCGACGCCGAGGCGACCCTCAGGCTCTCGGTGACCCTGCCGATTCGCACATCGCCACTGGCTGTCTTGATGTCCGCCTCTCGGACTTCGGCAAGATCCACGTCGCTGGTGGCCGACTTCATCTGAACAACGCCGAGGGGCGCCTGACAGGTCACCTTTGCAGTGGCGGTGGTGATGGTGGCGTCGCAGCCCTCGGGAGCGGTGACCACGATGAACACTTTGCGGGCGAGCCTGCGACGAGAAGGATCGGTGGCGATCACGACGGCCCCTCCCTTCTGCTCGACGGTAACGATGTCGGCGGGGGCGTCCACTTCCACCGAGATCTTCTCCGGCTCGCCGGGGCGAATCTCGATCCGTCCGCTCTCGACCCGTATGTCAATCTCGGGGTGCGAGGAGACCTCGAACTGGTAGGTGTTCACAGCTGAATCGTCTTCCTGGTTCGGTCGGCCGTACGGCGCTTCCCTTTGGCCTGGGACTGGAGGGCCTCGACCACATAGGAGTTGACTGAGTCCCCGGCGAGTTCGGCCGCCTCTGCGATCAACTCTTTGAGACGCTGGGGGAGGCGCAGGGTGATCCGCGCTTCGCTGTCTTCAGCCTCGATTTCGATCTCCTCACCGGAGCGGAGAGCGGGCTCGTCGACTACCACGAGTTCTGGCTCACCGTCGACCATGCGGATATCCACTCTCTGGCCTTCGAGCTGCCCGCTGACCTCGGCGGCCGCCATCTCCACCGCCTCGAGGAGGGTCTGGCGGAGGGCGGGCTGAAGCACGGCCAGGAGTCGGGTCCCCACCTCGGCGACCTCGGGGCCGGCTACGGCGAGCTGGGCGTCTACCGCGGTTTCGAGACTGGTCATGGCTGCGGACAGGTGCATCTCAGTCCTTTCTTCTGTTGTTCCTGACCCTGATGCGCTGTTCGAGAAGGGCCTCGAGGGCATCGGGGGTGGATATGCAGAACATGGTTTCCTCTCTGTGCTGCCACAATGACAGCACAATGACATCACCATACTGTCAGAACCTTGGCCTGTCAACCCCCTAATCTGAAGTAATGGGAATCCTGACCCTTCCGTGAGACTTGGATACAGCGACATGACCCACATAGACCAGGGAAGAATCGAAAAGGCCGTTCGCGAGATACTCGAGGCCGTAGGGGAAGACCCACTACGCGAAGGCCTGGTGGAGACTCCGGAGCGGGTGGCTCGGTTTTACGCCGAGGTGTTCGACGGGCTGCACCGGGATCCGGGGGAAGTGGTCGACGCTTTCTTCGGTGAGGAGCACTACCAGGAGATCGTCATGGTTCGTGAGATCCCCTTCTATTCCATGTGTGAACACCACCTCGTCCCCTTCCATGGGCAGGCCCATGTCGCCTACCTTCCCGACGGTCGGGTCACCGGTTTGTCCAAACTGGCCCGCCTGGTCGAAGTCTACGCCCGTCGCCCCCAGATGCAGGAGCGGCTCACCGCCCAAGTGGCCGACTGTCTCCAGGAACGCCTCGAGCCGCTGGGTGTTTTGGTCGTAGTCGAGGCGGAGCACCTCTGCATGTCGATGCGGGGAGTGAAAAAGTCCGGAGCCGTAACCGTCACCTCGGCGGTGCGGGGGACCATGCAGACCGATCCTTCCACCAGGGCCGAGGCGATGTCCCTGCTCTTCGGGACCGGTCGCTGAGGGTGATGGCGACCGCCACGTCCTGGCGGACCAGAGACTCCATCCTCGACCTCACATCGGGGATCCTCATGGGGGTCGTCAACGTGACCCCAGATTCCTTCTCCGACGGCGGCCGCTACTCCAACCCCGCCGCGGCGGTCTCCCACGGCCTCGGTCTCGTCTCCGAAGGGGCAGAGCTAGTGGATGTGGGCGGGGAGTCGACCCGACCCGGCGCCCCCGCGGTGCCGGTGGAGGAGGAGCTCGCCAGGGTGCTCCCCGTTGTCGAGGGCCTGGTCGAGCAGGGAGTGCGGGTGAGCATCGACACTTCGAAGTTGGAAGTTGCTCGGGCTGCCCTCGCCGCCGGAGCGGAGGTAGTCAACGACGTACGTGCCCTCCGGGCTCCCGGCCTGGCCGAACTGGCCGCGGAAACGGGCTGCGGTGTCGTAGTCGTGCATATGAGGGGGGAGCCAAGCGACATGCAGCGGGATCCCCGCTACGACGACGTGGTCGGTGAGGTGGAGAGCTTCCTCCTCCGGCGGGCCGCCTCGCTGGAGGAGAAGGGCGTCGACCCGGGCCGCATCGCCATCGACCCCGGGATCGGGTTTGGCAAGACCCTGGAACACAACCTGGCGCTGCTCGCCGCCCTGGGCCGGTTTGCCTCCCACGGTTATCCGGTGGTGTTGGGCACCTCCCGAAAAACCTTCCTAGGCGCCCTCACCGGCATTGCCGAGGCCTCCGAGCGTGACCTCCCTACGGCGGTCACGACCGCCCTGGGTTTTGTGGCCGGAGCCAGGGTTTTTCGGGTCCACGATATCCCCTCTTCCCGATGTGCTCTGGCCGTGGCCTCGGCTATCGTCAGGTCTCAGTAATGGGACGGATGGTTGCGGGTTTAAAGCCCCGGGGGTTCACCTGGGTCATCGCCGATCGGCTTGCCGTGTCCGAACGCGTCGGGGGGTCGGGGTTCCAGCATCGCCGGGTACGCCGCGAGGAAGAGATCACGTGGCTGGTGGAGGAAGCGGGCATCAACACCATCGTTTCCATGCTTCCCAGCAACCAGAATCTCGCCTCCTACCGTCAAGCGGGAATCGCCACCTATTCGGTTCCCATCGGCACCACGGTGGAGCCGGAGGACGTTGCTCGCTTCTTCGCCACTCTCGACAACGCCTTAGGCCGTCGTCACGCCAAGGTCCTGGTGCACCGAGAGATCGTCGACGACACTGTTGGGGGCCTTCTAGGCGGCTACCTGGTGAGCTCGGGATTGGTACAGGACCCCATCCTTGCTCTGGCAGTCATCCAGCAGATCCTGGGCCGGGCTCTGGGACCCGAAGGGAGATCGCTGGTGCCCGCCGTCTCCGCCTCGTGACGGACCGCATCGAGCTGAGAGGCATCGAGGTCTACGCCCGGCATGGCGTGCTCGCCTCCGAGCAGGAGACCGCCCAGGTGTTTCGGATCGATGTCGCTGCCCATCTCGACCTCTCCCGGCCTGGAGCCACCGACCGTCTCGGAGACACCGTCGACTACGGGACGCTGGCCACGGAGATACGGGAGGTGGTGGGCGGTGAATCCCACGCCCTCATCGAACGGGTGGCTTCGAGGGTTGCTGAGGTTGTCCTTACCCACGAGCCGATCCAGCGAGTGGTGGTGACCATCCACAAGCCAGACGCTCCCGTGGACGTAGCCCTCGAAGATGTCGCCGTGACCATCGAAAGGTCGCGTTGACCCGATACGCCATCGGCCTCGGTTCCAACCTAGGCGACCGGCTCGCCCACCTTCGCCAAGGGGTGCAAGCCCTGGGCGAGATCGGCGAGGTCGAAGCAGTCTCGGGACTCTATGAGACCGACCCCGTAGGCGGCCCCGACCAGGACCCTTTTCTGAACGCTGTTGTACTTCTCGAGACCGAGTTGAAGCCGCGAGAAGTCCTGGAGCGGCTGCTGGAGATCGAACGGGAGGAGGGTCGGGAGCGTACGACCCGTTGGGGGCCACGCACCCTCGACCTGGACATCATCACCTCGGATTTGGGAACGGTGACCGAGGAGTCGCTGGAAGTTCCCCATCCGCGCGCCCAGCAGAGGGAGTTCGTGCTCCGGCCTCTAGTCGACGTCTGGCCGGAGGCACCGTTACCCGGTGGAGTCACCGCCGCTGAGGCCCTTGTCAGGATCGACGACCAGGGTGTGGACCTCCTGGCCCGAAGCTGGCTCCACGACTCCAGGCTTACCGGGTTGGCGCTGGTCGGGGTGCAGTTCGTGTGGTTTATTGGCCTAGCGCTTGCCCTTGCCTGGGACGGTAGCCTTCCTGAAGGCGACGCCGATCCGATGCGCATCCTGGGAATGGGGCTGGCCGCGGTGGGAGCAGGACTGGCCTTCGTGGCCTCGCGGCGGCTGGGCCGGACCTTGACCCCAACTCCTGAACCCGTGCCCGGCGCCGACCTGATAGAGACCGGGCCCTACCGCCTGGCACGGCACCCGATCTATGGGGGGGTGATCCTGTTTAGCTTCGGCACGGCGCTCGTCCTCAACAGCCTCGCCGGTACGGTCCTCGCCCTCGGTCTTCTCCCCTTCTTCTACTTCAAATCCCTCTACGAGGAGCGCCGGCTGCGCATGGCTTACGCCGATTACTCCCGATACCGTCGGAGAGTCCCCCGGAGGCTCATTCCCTTCGTTCTCTGACCTTTCCCCGCTCGCCGAAACTCGTGCTAGGTTTGAGTAATGGTGAGTGGCCGAGGCCCGCCTCGCTCCTCCTGACGGCAATGAGCCGGCCGGACAGTGTCCGACGAGCGAACAGGAGGATCAACAAATGGCCAGAAGGTCGCGAGAGCATCGGTACGAAATCCCCGGGTACGACGAGGGCCGTCCCAGTCGCGAACAGCGTAAGAAACAGCACCGCGCCACCCGTCATGCCACCCATCAGCTTCTACGCACCCTCGACGACCCCGATGCCGTGGCGTTTCCTGAGGTGAAACGCACCCGCGTCAACCCCGGCAACGGCGGGTCGGAGCCCAACGGCGGCAGGGCCTCGACCCAACCCGAGAAGCGCCGATTCCGGGTGTGGAAGACCCGCTTCTGGAAACGGCGGCGGAACTACAAGCTTGAAAAGGCCGAGCTCGACGCCATCTGGCCGGTAGTCGTTCCTGAGCAGCTCGAAGACGACGGTTCTCCCCCTTCCTGAGGCCTTGGCGTCTTTGAGGGGAGGGCTACACCGCTAGCCTCCCGGTTCGTGCCCTCTCCCCGAGTCGCCTTACGCCTGATCATCATCGGAGCCGGTCGCGCCGGCGGGTCGCTGGCGCTGGCCGCGGGGGCTGCCGGGCACGAGATCGTCGGAGTCTTGAGCCGCAGCACCAGCCAGAGCTACGGACCCGAGCTCAGTTGGGACACTCCCTTCCCCGAGGCCGACCTGGTGCTGATCGCCGTTCGTGACGAGGCGATACCCGAGGTAGTGGAACGCCTGGAAACGGTGGTGGCCTCCGTGGGAGTGGTAGCCCACCTCTCCGGCTTCGTGCCGGTGCGAGTGCTGCATCCGCTTCAGGAGCGGGGGGTGTCCGTGGGCGGGTTCCACCCGTTGCAGTCGATGCCCGATCCGGTGAGCGGGGCGAGGGCCCTCGAAGGCGCCTACGTGGCCATCGACGGAGATGCCTTGGCCCTAGATGTCCTCACCCATCTGGCCGAGTCCCTGGGCATGCACCCCTTCCCTATCCGGGACGAGGAACGTCCTGCCTATCACGCCGCCGCCGCGGCGGCGTCCAACTTCGTTGTCACCGCCCTGGCTGTCGCCGAAGACCTCTTCCGCTCGGCAGGGGTCGATCCGGCGGTGGCCCGTCCGCTGGTGGAGAGGGTGATAGCCAACGTCTACGAGCAGGGAGCGGCGAGCGCGTTGACCGGCCCGATCGCCCGGGGCGACCTGGAGACGGTCCTGGGACATCTGGAGGCGGCGCGCCAGGTTTCGAAGACGGTGGGGGAGCAGTTCCGCCTGATGGCCGAGGCCACGACCCGGCGAGCGGGTAGGGAGGAGGACCTCGAACTTTGGAGGTGACACGCACCTTCGCCGCCACCCGGGCTTTGGCAAAGGGACGGGTGGGCCTGCTTCCCACGCTTGGCTTCTTCCATGAGGGGCATCTCACCCTGATGGACCGTTTGCGGGAACTTTGCGACCTCCTGGTGGTGTCGTTGTTCGTCAACCCGACCCAGTTCAACGACCCCTCGGACCTGGCGGCCTACCCCCGGGATGAAGAACGCGACGCCAGATTGGCGATACAGCACGGCGTCGATGTGCTTTTCGCCCCTTCCGTCGAGGAGGTCTACCCCGGGCCGACGGTGACAACTGTGGAGGTGGCAGGCATCACCGACGAGATGGAGGGCCGGCACCGACCCGGCCACTTTGTTGGTGTGGCGACGGTGGTGGCCAAGCTCTTCGCCGGCCTTCGACCGGACGTCGCCATGTTCGGCCGTAAGGACGCCCAGCAGCTCGCGGTGCTCAAGGCAATGGTCAAGGACCTCAGATTCCCCATCGAGATCGTGGAGGCGCCGGTGGTCAGAGAGCCCGACGGGCTGGCGCTGTCGAGCCGCAACACCCGACTCGATCCGGAGGCGCGCCAGCGTGCCCTGGCCTTAAGCCGTGGGCTGTTTCAGGCCGCCGATGAAGTGGAGGCGGGGGAGAGGGATGCGGACCGACTCGAAGCGACGGTCATGGGTCGCCTGAAGGGCCTGGAGGTGGACTACGTGAAGCTGGCGTCCCAGGAGACGATGCAACCCCTGGAGAGGCTGGACAGGCCGGTGGTGCTTGCTACCGCTGCCACCGTGGCCGGGGTGCGCCTCATCGACAACGTTGCCTTCGACTTCGAGGGCGACCGACCGGTTCCCGACCGGGGTGTCTTCCTCGCCGAGCCTTCAAGGCTTACCGTCGGGGCATGAGAGGAGACGAGGAGTGACCGAGAACCGGGAAAGCACCGAGCAGGAGCTGGTCGCCCGTCGGCGCGGCAAGCACGAGGACGTCCTTTCTGCGGGCGGCTATCCAGCCCGGTTCGACCGTACCCATCTGTCCTCGGAGCTTCACCAGAAGTTCGCCGACCTTGCTCCGGGAACCGAGACCAAAGAACAGGTCACGGTGGCGGGCAGGCTGATGCTCCACCGTTCCTTCGGCAAGCTCCAGTTCGGCACCCTCCGCGACATGGGAGGCACGATTCAGCTTTTCGTCGATCAGCGCACTGCCGGTGAGGAGGGGGCGCGATTCTTCTCCGAGTTGGACTTGGGTGACTGGGTGGGGGCTACGGGGACGGTGATGACCACTAGGAAGGGGGAGCTGAGCGTTCGGGTCGAAGATCTTGTCCTGCTCCAGAAGTCCCTGCGGCCCCTCCCCGACAAGTGGCACGGCCTGACCGATGTGGAACAGCGCAGCCGCCGTCGCTACCTGGATCTGATGGTCAACGAAGAGGCTCGTCGGGTGGTCGCCACCCGGGTCAAGGTGGTCTCGGCGCTGCGGGATGAGTTCGAACGGCGGGGCTTCGTCGAAGTGGAGACCCCGGTGCTGCTCCACCAGCCCACGGGTGCCAACGCCCGTCCCTTCCGCACCCACCACAACGCCCTGGACATGGATATGTACCTGCGCATCGCCACCGAGCTCTATCTCAAGCGGCTGGTGGTGGGGGGCATGGAACGGGTCTTCGAGATCGGGCGCATCTTCCGCAACGAGGGGATCGACGCTACCCACAACCCGGAGTTCACAATGCTGGAGGCCTATCAGGCCCTAGCCGACTACCGCGACCTGATGGAACTGGTGGAGGAGGTCTTCGCCGCGGTGGCCGAGGAGGCGACCGGAGCCACCAAGTTGGAGTACCGGGGTCGGGAGCTGGACCTCACTCCGCCTTACCGACGGGCCTCGCTGACCGACCTGGTCTCAGAGCACATAGGCGAGCCCGTCGATCTGGACACGCCTCTGGAGGAGTTGAGACGGCACACCGAGAAGGTCGGGATCGAGGTCGATGAGGGTTGGTCGGCCGGCCGTCTCCTCTTCGAAATCTACGACGAGGCCGTCGAGCCGGGGATCAGGGAGCCCACCTTCGTCACCCATCATCCCATCGACGTGTCACCGCTGTCCCGCCGCAACGTCGACGACCCTCGTCTCGCCGACCGCTTCGAGTTGGTGATCGCTGGGGCGGAATACGCCAACGCCTTCAGCGAGCTGAACGATCCCGACGATCAGCGGGCCCGTTTCGAAGCTCAGGCCCGAGCCCGGGCCGCCGGGGACGAGGAGGCCCACCCCCTCGACGAGGACTATCTGCTGGCGCTGGAGTACGGTCTCCCCCCGACAGGCGGGCTGGGCATAGGTGTCGATCGGCTGGTGATGTTGCTCACCGACCAGCATCACATTCGTGAGGTAATCCTCTTTCCTACCCTGCGGCCGGAACAGAAGGGAGATAAAGACGAATGAGGTTCATTGCCAAGGTGCTGGTTACCGCAGCTGCTCTGTGGATTGCCGTGGGCCTGGTCCCGGGCCTCTCCTTCGACGGCTCCATTACGAGTTTCCTTATCGTCTCGGCCCTGGTGGTGGTCGCCAACGCTGTGGTGCGCCCGATCCTCAACTTCTTCAGCTTCCCCCTGATCCTGCTGACCATGGGGCTGTTCCTGTTGGTGACCAACGCCCTGGTCCTCCAGCTGGTGATTTGGATGTCGGCGCCGGACCGCCTCGACCTGGGGCTGTCGTCGACGGGCTTCTTCTGGGCCACCTTCTTCGGAGCTGTGGTGGTCAGCCTGGTCCGCATCGTCCTCGAAAGGGTCCTCGACCGCCTCGACTGAAACCCGTTCTGTGCGGATCTACGGACCGTTTTGGCCTGAAAACCCGCACAGAAAGTTATCCACAACCCTTCTG
>JBHHWH010000084.1:0-9737 GCA_046756405.1 Acidimicrobiia bacterium
TACTGGAAGCAGGACCCAAAGTAGGAAAACAGGCTCTCCAGGCTGTCCTCTGCGAATCGGTGGTGGAAGTCACCGTCAAAGCTGAAGACGGTGTTCCCCTCCGGTACGGAAGAACCAGCCGCACCGTCCCCGACAGTCTCAGAAGGGCCATCCTCCACCGCGACGGCAACACCTGTGCTGCCGACGGCTGCCAGAGCCGCTACCGGCTCCAAATCCACCACATACAGCATTGGACTCACGGCGGGCCGACCGATCCGGAAAACCTCATAGCTTTGTGTTGGTTCCACCATCAGATCGTCGTCCACCACAAAGGCTTTACCCCCTATAGGCATCCTGAACACGGACGCATCCGATTCCGGCCCCCAGAACGGAGTCCGCCCTAGCAGCGGCTTCAGCCGGTTCCGTTCCGGGGCTTCGACGCCAAACCCATCGCCCTCATCAGTTCTTCGAACTGCTCCAGGGTCAGACTCTGGGGTCCGTCGCTCAACGCCCTGTCGGGGTCGGGGTGGATCTCCACCATGATCCCGTCGCTGCCGATGGCCTGCGCCGCCAGGGCCAGGGGTGGGACGAGGTCCCTCTCCCCTGCCGCATGGGAAGGATCCACCACCACGGGAAGATGGCTCCGGCCCCTCAGGACAGGCACCGCGCTGATATCAAGGGTGTTACGAGTGGACCGCTCGAAGGTGCGGATTCCCCTCTCACAGAGGATCACCTGCTGGTTGCCTTCAGCAAGGATGTACTCGGCTGCCTGCAGGAACTCGTCGATGGATGAGCTCATCCCCCGCTTCAATAGGACCGGGCGGTGGGTACGCCCGACAGCCTGGAGGAGAGAGAAGTTCTGCATGTTGCGGGTACCGATCTGGAGGATGTCCGCTTTCTTGGCCACCTCTTCGACGTGTTCCGGGGAGAGGACCTCGGTGACGATGGGGAGACCGAAGACCCTTCCCGCTTCTGCCAGCATCTCAAGTCCCTCGAATCCGAGACCCTGGAAGGAGTAGGGGGAGGTCCTGGGCTTGAAGCACCCGCCACGCAGCACCGAGCCGCCCGCCTCACGCACGACCCGCGCCGCGGCGAAGATCTGATCCCAGGATTCCACCGAGCAGGGACCGGCGATCATCACCAACTCGTTACCGCCGAAACGGACTCCGTTCACCTCGACGACCGTGTTGTGGGGCTTGTGGCCCCTGCTGCCCAACCTGTATCCCTCCGGAGTATCAGGCCTGGGCTGAGGACGCGCCAGTCGAAGACGGGCCTCGCCGTCCACATCCGCCGGAGCCGTCGGCTCCTTGGCGACGGGGCGAGGTCGGAGATCACGGGACGAGTAGCTACCCAGCACCTTCAGGAAGCGAACCTCACGTTGGAGTTGGTCTAGCACCTCCCGGACCGGAGACCGGTGGTGATCTCCCTCAAAGTCCACGTAAAAGAGCTCTTCCCGAGGGTTGTGGGGGATCGGCCGGGACTCCAGCTTGACCAGGTTGATGTCGGCCTCGTGGAACACGGAGAGCGCCTCCATGAGAGCACCGGGGCGGTTCCCCACCGCCATCACGATCGACGTCTTGGCCGGTGTCCCCTCAGGGATGTCCACCGCCCCACGAGCGACCACGACGAAGCGGGTGCAGTTCTCGGCTCTGTTGGCTATCCCGGTCTTCAGGACCTCGAGACCGAACAGGCGGGCGGCCTCCTCTGAGGCGATGGCAGCCACCGACGGATCGTTCAGCTCCCGGATCCGTCGCCCGGACGCCGCTGTGTCGGCGAAGTAGACGATCTCGCAGTCACCCAGGGAAGCGAGGAATTCCGAACACTGAGCGACTGCCTGGGGATGACAGTAGATCGTGCGCACGTCTGCCACGGAAGCACCGGGAAGGCCGAGAAGGCAGTGCCGCACCCGATGCTTGACATCTCCGATGATGGGGAGCTGGCTGTCGAGCAGCAGGTCGTAGACCTCCGATATGGCGCCCGAGGTGGTGTTGTCGATGGGGAGGACAGCAGCATCGGCCTGGCCGGAAGCGACCGCGTCCAGGGCGTCCGAGAAGGTGGGCGTGGTGAGGAACGTGGCGTCGAGACCCTTGGTGTCGAAGTAGTTGGTGGCGGCGAGGTAGCTGTAGGAGCCTTCGATCCCCTGGATGGCGACCGTCACTTTGCCTCCCATGCTGTCGGTGCGTCCCAGGGCCTCCTGTTGGATGCGCACGGAGTCGTTGACGATCGCTCGCCAGAGGCTCACCACCAGTCCGGGGTCGAGGTCGTAGTCCTCGCCGGCGGCGACGCGCTCAGCAATCAGGTGCTCCTCCCTGGTCATATCCCGAGAGGGACGGTCAACCCGACCCTTCGCTCGGGCCATGCGGAGGCTCAGAGCCTTCCGCTCGGCGAGCAGTTCGAGTATGCGGGTGTCAACCTCGTCGATCTCTTGTCGGACTTCAGCTATCAGGTGCTCGTTGGTGTCGCTCATAGGTGTTGCTCCCTCAGGGGCACGGAGTATCAGAAAGGAAAAAGGACGGAAAAACGGGGAGAAAGAGGGGGTGAGGTAGATCGGCGCTAGGCGCCGAAATAGACGAAGCCGAAGAAGCGGGCGTAGGCACCGCTGTGAGCGCGAAGTCGGTTCGTCGTCATGGGGAGGAGATTATCGGGGCCACGTCCCGCCTTGTCAACCGTGGAATTCGCTTCCCCACTTTTGAGGCCGATCGGCTTCAATGGGGTCATGCGTCTAGCCGCAGGAGTCCTCCTGGTGATAGCAGGCGGGATCTGGATTCTCCAGGGCCTGGACATCGCCTTCGCCCCAAAGAGCTTCATGACCGGAAACCCGTGGTGGGTTCTATGGGGCGCAGTCGCCGTAGCCCTGGGGGCGGTTCTCATCGGAAGACGGCGCCGCGAGTGACGTCAGCAGGTCAGGTAGACGACAACTCCCAGACCTGAGCCTTCCAGAGGTAGCGGCTACCCCGCTCCTTCAGTTCCACGATCCCCTCCCGGACGAGGGAGGGCAACGCTCGACCTGCCATCAGGTTTCCGGGAAGGGGGATGGCCCGTGAGACCCGCTCCTGGACCGAGCCGTAGAGGGTGCGAGCTGCCTCCAGGATGGCCTCCTGGTTCTGTAGAGAGCCGGTAGGTAAGAGAAGCCGCCCGTTGTCCTTGAGCCACCGCCTCGCCTCGCGGAGCATCCGCATGGGAAGCTCGGCTCCCGTAGGACCGCCACCCTTGCCGGTGGGGAACCAGCCGCTCTCGGCGGCAAGCTCGTCGGGGATCCCGGAGACATCCCCGATTATCAGGTCGGCCTTGATCCCTTCAGGCAGAGGTTCAAAAAGGTCTCCCCGGTAGAAGGTGATCCGGTCGGCGACCCCGTGCTCTTCGGCATTGGCCGTGCCCACCTTCACCACGTCAGGACTCATATCTACAGCGTGAACGTGGCCGGCGCCGAGTTTGGCGGCAATGATCGAGAGAACACCACAACCGCACCCCACATCGATGACGGTGTCGCCCTCGTTGACTTCCATGGTCTGGGCGATGAGCCCGGAAACAGTGGAAGGCTTGAAAACCGCGTCGGTAAGCCTGAGCCGCAAAGGACCCAACCTTCCCTTCCAGTCAAACCATGTCATAGCCATCGCCTCATCCTCCGCACACTCTAAGCGCCGCACGGGGCCAAAACCGAAAGGGGTCTAACGAACCCTTGGAAACGGCGACTGCTCAAGGATATCCTGATGGGGACCAAGGAGTCGCTATGGGTGATTCATTCGCTCAGCCTCAAGACGCCCTCGAGGCCGTAGAACTGGAACGATTCGTTCACGGTTGCGCTCGGGAGCGGCGCTCTCCGATGACGCACAAGACGATGGACGGTCATACCTATCACTGGTTGGAGCGTTTCGTCGCCTCGTACACCGCCGACGGGAGCCAGCCGCCGGCTCCCGCGGGATGGCCCGCTCCGGATGAGGCAGACTTCACCGCGTTGGGAGGGTTCTTCAAGCGAGTCTCGGCGAGGCTCCGGGAAGGCGACGCCCGCAGCTATGCCACCGCCCTGAGCGAGCACTTCGAGAAGTTGGGACAGCAAATCTCGGGCTGGACCTAGCTCGGCGCAAATCTCCCCACCCGGGGTTGACATTCCAGCCGACTGTAGGGATTACGTTGGGCTTAGAGAAGAGATCCCTGGCTGGAGGTCGAACGCTATGAAAGTGGATGCTGCCCTCGAGGTCACCTCGGCCTATCTGCGTGTCAACGGCTACTTCGTGCTTACCGAATTGGAGTTCCACGAACAGGTCAACGGGTCGTACCAGGCAATCACCGACGTCGACGTGCTGGCCCTCCGGCTTCCCACATCCCAGGGGCCGGCCCATTATCGGGACGGAAGCGGAGCGGTCGAGTGTCTGTTTGCCGGAGAAGTGGATCCCACACTGGATGTGGCGACGGAACGCATCGATGTGATCGTCGGAGAAGTCAAACGCGGAGAGGTGGCGATCAACGACGCCCTCCAAGATCCTCGGGTCCTCCACGCAGCCCTCCGGAGAGTCGGACGACTTACACCCGTACCCTCGACGAGCTGGTCGATGAACTGGCAGAGGCCGGTGAGGTGTCCACCCCTTCGGCGCGAATTCGCACCATCGGCTTCGGCCTTGTCATAGCTCCATCCTCTCAAGGATCGAAGCCTCCACAAGACCCGGGGAGATTCAACCGGTGCCAAGGGGTCAACTTTCAGCCGATGTTGACAGGACACGAATTCGAAGGCTTTTCGACCACAAATGGCCACGTCATCCGTCTGGCATGAGTGCTCTTCGAGGGCATCCCGCGACTCGCTGGGCTGCATCTCCACCGCATCGGGATGAGGTCAACGTATCGCTGCATGAATCTGAGCCGGAGGACGCAGGTCCCGACGCGTTGACCTTCCTCACTTTATGTGGAGGCGGCAGCCTGGGCACTTCCCGAGAACACCGCTCTTCTCGAAGCCGTCTACGACATCGCCTCCAACACCGGCCGCTGGACCCAGGCCAGCTTTGACACGACCATCACCCCCGCAGGGCAGGCCGGAGTCATCCCGCCGGCTTCGTCTGGCCGTCCTGATGACCGACTCCTACTGCCCCGAAGAAGCCAGAGCGAGGCTCTACGCCATCGCCGCCGAGGCGGCAGCCGACTACGCCCTGGTCAATCTGGTCGACCCCGAAGCCGGCGTCGGAACCCTGTCCGACGAGGGCCTGGCTCCGGCTCCCGTCTCCGACACCGGCAACCAGCGACATCGGCCCCGACTAATTGGTCGAGCTGGCTCAAGGTGGCCCCGAGCTCCAAGACGAGTTGTTCTACTCCTGGTTCGCTGGGGGGGCCGCTTCGATCCATCAGATGAGCCAGGCCAACCCTCCCAGCTCCAACTGCGAGACGAGGAAGAGACCGAAGCGGTGTTCGCCAGGGGCCCGCAGAGCTTCGAGATCCCCGGTGTCGGATCGGTGAGAGTCGACATCGCCGACGGCAGACTCGAGTTGGTCAACCTCCCGGCCCCCGGCCGGGATATCCGGATCAAGAACGCCAAGTCGGATGAGATCAAGGTGGGATTCAGAAACGGCTCCCACGAAGCCGAGTTCGAAGCCGAGCTGGAGGACGGAAAGATCAAGATCGAGGTGGAGCGAGAGAGCGGCTAGACCCAACGCCCAAGCCGAGCTCGCCGATGAGCGACGCCCCTTCGAGGGCGGTGTTTCACGTCTACCCAAAACCGATTCCACCGTCGTCGGAAACACCGACTAAATGCCGACATTCGGCGGTGCCACTGTCGAAACCCTGACACTCCTGGGGCCATTGGACCCTATTGCCCTCTCAGCGGAGAGGCGACGGTTGTGAAGTAGTTCACACGCGATCCTCGACACCAAGGAGCTGCAAGATGAGAAGAAGAAGGTCGTTTGGGCTGTTGATCGTCATGGGTCTGGTGGCCACCGCCTGCACCGGCGGTGACACCAGCTCATTTACAACGGCAGCCCCCACCGGTACGACGAGTCAGGTGGCCAATCTCGCCGTGGTCGGACCTCTCGACGAGGGCCTGTCCGGCTATGACATGGATGCGGTCGCCTGGAACGGCTATTGGTACTCCCGGTACAACCTGGGGAACCTGGCCATGATGTCGGGGCTCGGCGTCACGTTCGAGCCCCCGATGGAGGGGGTGATGGCCATGGCAGCCGCGGTGGACCAGGGCCCGGAGAACGGTGAGCATGTGGTGATGCCCACCAACGCCGCCCTGCTCCAAGCCGTCTATGCCGGGGGCCGTCCTGAGTTCGCCAACGAGTTCAACGGCGACCCCATGGATTTCACCAATTGGAGGTGGGACCCAACTAGCTTCGACACCAGGTTGATCCCATCCGCCCAGGCCCAGACGATCATCAAGGAGGTGGAGTGGGCCAAGCTCTTCAACAACGGCGGTTGGGCCGGTGCCGTCGACGACGACTTCGGCGCCATGGACCGCTTCAAGGGAATGGTGTTGTTCACCGAAGCGAAGATGCAGTCCCAGTTTGCCCTCGACAACCTGCGCAACTCGGACGGCCTCTTCGTGAAGGTCGCCCGCTATGCAGACGACGGGGTGGTCCACGAGGACGCTACCGCAGACATCGCTGACCAGTACCAGATGCTGCAGGCGCTCAGCGACGTGCGACTCGTGCTCGAATCACCCGATGCGTTCAACGGGGTGTACGCCGACGACTCCTTCCTAGAAATGCTCGGACCCGAGGTGGACGGCCTCTTCGGCATCGTCAGCGAGCTCGAACCCAGCACCGTGACCGAGCTGGGTCTGGGGGCACAGGCCATGGTGTGGTTTGCCGCCACCACCAGAGATGATGCGCTTCGCCAAGCCGCGATGGTCAAACTCGCCGAGTTCGGTGACGCCCTGGTGACAGCCGACCGATCAGGTGTCGTGGACCGGGCCCGTTCCATCAGAGGCCTGGTTGAGGCGGCCCGGGTGTTGGGCACCTCGAGCTATGTCGATGCGGCCCTCGCCGATTTCGTGGAGATGCATGAAGCGTACGACCCTGCCACGGGCTCGTTTGACGGTGTTGGGTCACTTACCGCCTGGGAGGTAGGCGACATCATCGGAGCCCTCAATAGCCTCCGACTCAACCTCAACGAGTCAGTGGACCGCAGCGTGGTCGAGTCGATGCTGGTCGGCTTCTTCGAAGCCACCGTGAACATGGGCGGTCTGATGAGGGCTGTCATCCCCAAGGAGATGGAGGCCAGCCCATTCGAGCAGGCCCGGCTCGATAACGACGTCTATTTCGCTTATCCCGGTATCCCCACTCCCGACGGAGCTGGGGGGCCCAACGGAACCGCCGCGGTGGACGTCGCCGAGATCAGCTTCGACTCGGCGGCGGGACTATGGGATGTCTCCGACGATGGGTTCGTCACTGCCTCGGCCATGCACGCTTCCAACGAAATGTTCTGGATATGGGGCTTCCAAGACGGCTTTCCCAAGATCCCAGGGGCACCAGGTCTGGGCACCGCACCCGCCGCGCAATCCGAGGGGACTGTCATCGAGATAGTGGCCACGGAATTCGCGTTCAATCCTTCGAGCCTCGATTTGCCCGCCGGTGAGACCGTCACGCTGCGACTTCGCAACGATGGAGCCATCGCTCACAATCTCGAAATCGCCGATCTGGGGGTCTTCGTCGAAGCCGACGCAGGGCAGGAGACGAGCGTCACCTTCACGGTTCCGGAAAGCGGAGCATCGACGTTCCTCTGCAATATCCCCGGCCACCGCGACGCGGGGATGGAAGGGGTCTTCGAGATAACCGGCGGATGAAGGAAGAACCACTGGGTCAGCAGCACCGCGTTTGTACCCTCGGTGTTGCTGACCCGGCTGCATCGCGCTGCTTACACATTCCGCAAAGGCCGTTCTTTGGTGTGTCGGAAGCGTCGTGGGAAGCGAAGATCTCGTCTCCCCAGTCGAGGAGGGCTCCGATGACCTGTTCGAACTCGGGGAGGGAGTGGTCCTGGTAGGCGGCGATGAACTCACCGAGCGCCTGGTTGGCGGCCTCTTCGTCTCCTGCGGCGGTGTAGATGCGGTGGAGATGCTGGTAGAGCCTCCAGGCGTGGGTAAGCTCCGGATGGCTCCCGAGGATCCGCTCCAGCCTCTCCCTCTGCTCAGGGTCGAGCCGGTCTTCTCGCCGCAGCTGCAGGTAGCGGGACCTGAACACCTCGGGAGCAAAGGCAGGTCGGGAGCCGTGGGGTCCGATCCGCTGGATTCTTCTTCGCACTTTGATCAGAGCGGAGGCGAACCAGTGCGCCACATGAAACCTGTCGACCACGTGGGTGGCGTGACCCAAGTGCTGACGGATGGCGGTCCGGTAGGCCTCCGAGCCGTCGCAGACCCACCACCTTCACCTGCCGGCACCAGGTCGATGTCGTGGCTCATCGCTCCACCGGTTCTCGCCCAAGTGGCCCAGCCCCCGATGAGCACAGCATCGGGAACCGCCTCGCGGATGCGGTCGAGGACTGCCCGACTCCGCTCGGTGAACTCAGGCGGATAGAACTCTTGGCTCGGTGGTGTCATCGGGGACCAACATCGGCAGCAGGTGGTGGACGAAACGGGCCGCCTGCCAGCCGGGAAGACTGAACAGGTCAACCCATGCCTGGGTGAGGGGTGTGACCCGCCCGTAGCCGGCCAGCAGAGGGTCGGGTTCGGCGACCAGCACAGTGGTGACCCTCCCCGGCTCAGGGTCCTTTGCTCGGTTGGACACTTCGATCCGGGGGTCCCCATACACCAGGACGGTCTCATAGTCGGCGATCCGATTCCCGCCCATGTGCGCTACCACAGCACCAAAACCGCCCAGGACCGCGACAGGGTTGGTGAGCGAACGTTCCACCACCGGCGCCGAGACAGCCACCTCGAAACGGTCGACCACATCCCGACTCAATCTTCGATGCCCGGCCCACAGGATCAGCAGCCGACCTGGATCCACCACCCGCACCCCTCCAGCAGGCCGGACCTGAACCGCCCCGATCTCGGTTGGATGATCCAATGCCCGATGGGTCGTAGACACGCCCAGATCCAGCTCGTCGGCCAGAACAGCCAGCGAGGCCCACCGCCGTTGATTCCGCTCGATCGAACCGACGATGAGATGCCGCCACACCTGTTGAGTCTTGGACAACACGATCCCAGCTTAACATCGGATTTCCACAAAACAGTGGAAATCAGGCCTGGGCCCCTGCGGAGCTGCTCTCGCCAGCGAAGACGTGTCTCCCCTACCACCTCCGTGAGGTCGACGGCCGACGAGAACACCTCCGATCGAGTTCTCCGACTTCTCCTAGGAGGCTATGGCGCGCGTGGCCCGGCCACAGTCCCGTTCCCCGTGTGAAGGCTGAGCGATGCAACGAACTTCACGGAAGGCCCACTAGATCGATCGACCGCGATCCTCTAAACCTGTCCGCTTCAAGGCTCGCCTTTCAAGACGATCAGCGAGATCCTCCAGATCTTCCTCGAAGAGGCTTCCGTAGGTGTCCAGTGTCATCTTCGCTGAAGCGTGTCCGAGGGCCCGCTGAACCGCTTTGATCGATGCTCCCGAGGCGATCATCAGGGACGCCGCGGTGTCTCTAAGGTCGTGGACGAGAAGCCCCTCGGGCATACCTGAGGCCTCGCACGCCGGATGCCAGACATCCCTCCGGAAGTTGGAGGTTCGGAGCGGTCCACCCTTGGGTGCAGTAAATACAAGCGTGTCGGGTTCGCCGACGGGTAAGGCCTCCGCAACGAACCGTGGCATCAACACGTCGCCCTCGTCAGAGCCGGAGCAACC
>JBHHWH010000085.1:0-9569 GCA_046756405.1 Acidimicrobiia bacterium
CGGGCTTGAGCCGGCACCAGCCAGGCGTTACCGTTGGCTTCCGCCCCGCCATCGCCTCGTATCCGATGCCGAGACGGTCGGCAACGCCAGGGCGGAAACTCTCCAACACCACATCGCAGCCCGCGGCGAGACGGAGGAGCACCTCGCTCCCGCCAGGCTTTTTCAGATCCACCACCACACTGCGCTTGTTCCGGTTCATCCCCAGGAAGGCGGCGGCTGCACCGCCGATGAACGGTGGACCCAGTCCCCGTCCCCACTCCCCTCCCGGCGGCTCCACCTTGATGACTTCGGCGCCGAGATCCCCCAGATGCATCGCGCAGGTGGGTCCTGCTGCCCCCTGGGAGAGGTCGAGGATCCTGACCCCTTCGAGGGCACCGCTCATGACCCCGCCTCCACCAGGTTCCGGGTCGAGGCGCCGGCGAAGGCACCTCCCAGAGCAAAGCTGGCCAGGTAAGCGGCAATCTCCTCGGCGGACTTGGACCCGTCGGGCCGGTACCAGCGGACCACTGAGTTGGCCATCCCGAGGATCGCCCGCACCGACATGCCCACATCCTGAGGGGCGAACTCGCCCGAGGAGATCCCCTCTTCGAACATCCGCCGGAAGATCTGTTCATAGCGGTCCCTCTTGACCAGGTGAGCCTCCATCAGATCGGGCCTCAGGTAGCGACCCTCTTCGATGAAGCAGGCCACGGCGTCACGGTCGCGGATCGCCTCCACGGTGTGGATCGCCACCGCTGCCCGCAGCCGCTCGCTGGCCGGTTCGTTCGAGGCGGCCACCTCCTCCACCAGGGGTGTCACCCGGTCCACGGTGAGCTCGATGATCTCCGAGAGAAGGGCCTGCTTGGAGGGGAAGTGGTGGTAGAGGCTCGACTTGGTCACCCCCACCGCAGCCGCCAGTTCGGCCATACTGGTGCCGTTGAACCCCTTACGGCGGAAGAGGCTGGCGGCCTCGCGTCGTATCCGCTCCCGGGTGCTCTCCTCGACCTTCATACCGCCACCCCGCGGCAGAGCTTCACACCGGCTTCGAGCGCTTCAAGGTTCGCCGTCCGGTGACGTTCGGGGATACGGGCCATCAGCGCCCGGCGCAGCGAGTCAGCGTCGATCCCCCCCAACAGGGGCTGGAGCACCCCGATTGCCACCACCCCAGCGGCGAGCTGGCCTCCGGTGTGGGTCCTGGCGGTATCGACCAGGGGCATCCAGGTCACGTCTTCGGGACGGTTGTCGGTTTCGATGCCCCGGTCGGCGATGATCCGACACTGCGGGCCGGCCCCGGGGAGGTACCGCCGGTAGGCCTCCGAGCTGAGAAGTAGCAGGAAGTCGAGCTCCTGGGTGAGGGGAAAGCCGATCTCCTCCGAGGAGATGATCACATCGGAACGGGAGGCGCCCCCCCGGGACTGGGGCCCGTAGACCTGGTTCTGGGTGGCGTTGTAGCCGGCGAGGATGGCGGCCTCAGCCAGGATCCGTCCCGCGGTAACCAGCCCCTGGCCGCCCTCACCGGCGATGCGAATCTGAAAAAGGGTCACCGCTTTTCCACCTCCCTGACTCCGGTGAACACCGGCCTCACCTCCCTGTGGAGGACCCCGGTCTCCAAGCCTGGAGGGACTTCCGCACTGGGCACATGATCGACATACCTCTTGATAGAGAGAGGCTCGACCACATCGGCGTCGCGGGCTGCCATCCACACCAGCATGTCGGCGGCGCTACCGAGCTGGTTGTAGCGGCCAAAGTACTCCGGGCAGTCGCTGATCACCTCGATGAATGAGAATCCTTCGTGGTCCATGCCCTCGGCCATCACCTTGGTCATCTCCAGCGGGGTCGCCGCCAGAACACGAGCAACGTAAGTGGCCCCGGCGGCGGTCATCAGCTTGCAGGAGTCGAAGTTGGGTTCGACGTTTCCCTGGGGGGCGGTCGAGGCCACCGCTCCCGTAGGGGTGGTGGGCGCCGCCTGGCCGCCGGTCATCCCGTAGATCGAGTTGTTCAACAGGAGGACCGTCATGTCGATGTTGCGGCGGGCGGAGTGGATCATGTGGTTGCCACCGATGGCCAGGGCGTCGCCGTCGCCGGTAAAGACAACGACCTTCATCTCGGGACGGGCCAGCTTGATTCCGGTGGCGAAGGCCGGTGCCCGGCCGTGAGTCCCGTGGAGGGTGCAGAAGTCGATGTACCCGGCCAGGCGACTGGAACAGCCGATCCCGGCGACCACGGCCAGCTTGTCCTGGCTGATCTGGAGCTGATCCACGGCTTCGAGAAAAGCCCGCATGACGATCCCATGGGCGCACCCCGGGCAGAGGACATGGGGCATTGCCCACTCCCGCAGATAGCCGTCTACGGAGCTCATCGGGTCACCTCCTGAGTGATGGTTTCGAGAAGCTCGCCGGGGGATATCGGCTCGCCGTCGGCCCGCAAGTGCCCGGCTATCTCGGTTTGTCCGGCGGCGGCTCGCTCCACCTCACCGATGATCTGGCCCAGGTTCATCTCCGCCACCACCAGGCGGTCCACCTGACCCGCCAGCTCAGCGATCCGGGCAGCCGGAAAGGGCCAGAGGGTGATCGGCCGGATCACCCCCACCTTCAGGCCCGACTCGCGGGCGCGGCGGGCTGCCTCCTTGGCCGACCGTCCCACTATCCCGTAGGCGAGGATCGCCACCTCGGCGTCGTCGGTCATGTAGGTCTCCACCTCGGCGATGTCCTCCTCGTGGTCGATGATCTTGCGGTGGATCCGATCGAGGAGGGCGGCGGCCTTTCCGGCATCGGTGGTGGGAAAGCCCCTCTCATCGTGGACCAGGCCGGTGACGTGGAAGCGGTACCCGTCACCGAAGGCGGGCAGGGGCGGCACCCCGTCGGTGCCGGCCCTCTTGGGCCAGAACTCCTCCGGACTCACCTCAGGCCTTGCCCGATCCACCACCTCGACGGCCTCCGGTAGGACCACGTTTTCCCGGGTGTGGCCCACCACCTCGTCGTAGATCACTATCACCGGCGTCCGGAACCTCTCCGCCAGGTTGAAGGCACGCAACGTCTGGTCGAATACCTCCCTCACCGAGGATGGAGCAAGGGCGATGATGGGATGGTCGCCGTGGGTTCCCCAGCGGGCCTGCATCACATCGCCCTGGGAGGGAGCCGTGGGCAGGCCGGTGCTGGGCCCGCCCCTCATCACGTCCACGATCACGCAGGGCACTTCGGCCAGCACCGCGAAGCCGAGGTGCTCCTGCATGAGGGTGAACCCGGGACCGCTGGTGGCGGTCATGGCCTTTGATCCGGCGAGGGAGGCGCCGATCACCGCGGCCAGGGAGGCGATCTCGTCTTCCATCTGGACGAAGACGCCTCCAACGCCGGGAAGACGGCGCACCATGTACTCGGCGATCTCCGACGAGGGGGTGATTGGATAGCCGGCGAAGAACTTGCATCCGGCGGCAATCGCTCCCAAGGCACAGGCTTCGTTGCCCTGGAGGAGCCTGGCCTCGCTCACGACGACCCCGTTCCCGCCGCCACCGGCACCTTGATAGAGATGGCGAAGTCAGGGCACAACAGCTCACAGAGACGGCATCCGGTACAGGCGGAGGCGTCGACCACCTCGAGGGTCTTGCCTGGATCGACTTCCAGACAGTATTCAGGGCAGACCCGCGAACAGATGTCACAGGCCTTGCACCAGTCGTGTCGAACCTCGATCTCGTAGTTCCCTGCGCCGAGCATCCCCCTGGGGGCCCGATCGGGCACCGACGCCTGGGGCATGACCCGTCCCGTCCGGAAGGCGGCAAGGTTGGCTTCGACGGTGTGGGGCGGGACCATCCGCTCGATCGCCGCCTCCCAGTAGTGGTCCTCGAGGTCGAGGAAGGCGGCCACCGACCCGAGGATCACACTGTTGGCCACCCGGACGTTCCCCAGGTCGAGGGCGGTGCCCACCGCGTCGATGAGCCGGGCCTTGAGCCTACGGGCAGCGAGCACGTCGGTGTCTATCTCGGGGTATTCGGTCGACCAGGAACGGGTGTCGATGCAGGCGCCCGGCGGAACGATGGAACGTATGTCGGCCACCACCGCTCCCCCCTCCCTGACGTACTGGACCCAACGCAGAGCCTCGGCCCACTCGAAGGCGGCCAGCACATCGGCAGTGCCGAGGGGGACCAGAGGACTGTCGACCCGAACCCCCCAGCGGATGTGGCTGATCACCGAGCCTCCCCGTTGGGCCATGCCGTGGACCTCGCTCTGCTTGACGTCGTACCCGGCGCTCACCAGGGCGTCGGCCACGATCATCGAAGCGAGCAACACTCCCTGGCCGCCCACGCCGGCGAGGACGATTCCTCGGCTCTGGTCAGGCATCGGCGGTCCTAGGGGTCGGGATGATGGCCGAGGGCGGGCACAGTTGGACACAGACGGTGCATCCGGTACAGGTGACCGGGTCGATCCGCACCTTGCGACGACCTTCGAAGATCTCGTCGGTCCACACGATCGAAGGACATCCGAGGGTCATACAGGCCTGGCAGGCGGTGCAGGCCTCGGCAATCACCTGGAAGGGAAGGTCCCGGATCTTCGTCGGCGCCTCCACGCAGGGCCGATTGGTGATCACCACCGACGGCCCGGGATGGGCCATGGCGGCTTCGAGGGCGTTGAAGGTGGCCCCGAGGTCGTAGGGGTCGGTGACCTCGACGTCGGTGACGCCCACCGCTCGGCAGAGGGCCACCAGATCGACTGGGGTGGTGGGCTCTCCCTGGAGGGTGATGCCGGTACCAGGATGTGCCTGGCCACCGGTCATCGCGGTGGTCCCATTGTCCAGGATCAGGACGGTGATGTTGGCCTGGTTGTAGACGGCCTCGATCAGTGCCGGTATCCCTCCGTGGAGGAAGGTGGAGTCCCCGATCGTCGCCACCACCGGAGCGTCGGTGCCCTTCGACGCGGCCAGACCGACGGCCATCCCGATGCTGGAGCCCATCGCCACACAAGTGTCCATCGACTCCAGAGGCTCGAGGGCGGCCAGGGTGTAACAGCCGATGTCCCCCGCCACCACAGCACCCAGACGGCGCAGCGCGAGGAAGGGCGGTGAGTGGGGACACCCGGGGCACATCAAAGGAGGACGCCGGACCGTGGCGGGCGGGGGTTCCAATGCCAGATCCTCATCGATCACGCCGGCGGCGATGAAGCCGCTGCGCACGGTGTCGGGGCTCAGCTCCCCAGTCCGGGGGAACCAGGCTTTCCCCTCCACTTCGATGCCGGCGGCGCGCAGGGCCTCCTCCACCAGCGGCTCCAGCTCCTCGACCACGAACAGCCGGTCCACCTTCCCGGCGAACTCCTCGATCCTCCCCATCGGCAGCGGGTAGCTCATACCCAGCTTGAGCACCCGAGCCTCGGGGAGCACCTCCCGCACGTAATGGAAGGCCACCGAGGAGGAGATCACACCCACCGTGGAGTCAGTGCCGAACTCTTCGGTGAGATCCCCCTGCTCGGCGTACTCCTGCAAGGCCTGGAGGCGCTCCAAGAGCACCGGATGCCGGGTCCGGGCGAAGCCGGGGATCATCACGTACTTGGCTGGATTCCGGACGAACCCCAACGGGGCCCTCTCCTCCCGGTCCCCCACTTCGACGAGGCCGCGGTTGTGGGAGACCCGGGTGGTGCTGCGGACCAGAACCGGGGTGTCGAACTGTTCAGAGATGGCGAAGGCAACCCTGGTGTACTCCTTGGCCTCGCTGCTGTTGGAGGGCTCCAGCATGGGAAGGCCGGCGAACCGGGCGTAGAAGCGGCTGTCCTGTTCGTTCTGGGAGCTGTGCATCCCCGGGTCGTCGGCGACGGCGATGACCAGCCCGGCGTTGATTCCGGTGTAGGCGATGGTCATCAGGGTGTCGGCGGCCACGTTGAGCCCGACGTGTTTCATGGTCACCAGCGACCTGGCACCCCCCAGGGCCGCTCCGACGGCCACATCGAGGGCCACCTTCTCGTTGGTCGACCAGCGCACGTCGAGGTCGGTACGGGACCGTATGGATTCCAGGATCTCGGTGCTGGGAGTCCCCGGGTATCCCACCGCCACGGCGACGCCGGCCTCCACGGCCCCCCGGGCGATGGCCTCGTTGCCCGACAGGAGAACCTTGGATCCCGTCTCCGGGACCGATGTTGCAGTCTTGGTGGTCACTGGGTGTAGGAGGTGCCCAACAGACCGAAGATCTCGTCGTCGGTGAGGACGTGGTCGGAGGCCTTGGCGGCGTCGAGGATCTTCTCCACGGCCGGCTCGTCACACTCGATCCCGCGCTTGGTGAGCCAGGCGACCACGTTGGCCCTTCCGCTCATCGGGCCGACGGTGATCCTCTGCTCCCGACCCAGTTCCTCGGCGGGGACACCGCTGTAGATCCGGTTGGCGAACCAGAGGTCACCTGTCCGCTGCGCCTTGAGCACCGCGGCGGCATGGACGCCGGTGCTGGTCTCGAAGGCGTCCTTACCGACCACCGGAGAGTTGTGGGGAATCGGGCTGTCGGTCGCCTTGGAGACCGCCTCCGAGTAGGCGGGCAGTCCACTGAGGTCGGTGTCGAGCCAGCCGAGCAGGTAGAGGTTGACCAGGAGGGGCTCCATGGGCGTGTTGCCCACTCGCTCGCCGATCCCCAGCCCGCAGCCGTGGACCCGATCGGCGCCGGCGGCCAGGGCGGTGATGGAGTTGGCGACGGAGAGGTGACGGTCCCGGTGGCCGTGGTAGTCGATCTTGACCTCGGCACCGGTCTTGTTCACCATCTCCCGGGCCCAGGAGATCAGGGCCTTGACCCCCCAGGGCGTGGCGTGACCCACCGTGTCGGAGAAGCAGATCCGGCGCGCCCCGGCCTCTATGGCAGCGGTGTAGACCGCTTCGAGGACCTCCGGGTTGGCCCGGGTGGTGTCCTCGGTGACGAACATGACCTCCAGATCGCTCTCCCGGGCGAGGGTGACCGCCTTTTCGGCGGTGCGGACCAGGAAGTCGGTGTCCCAGCCCTCCACGAACTGACGGATCGGACTGGAGCCGAGGAAGACGGAGGCTTCGATGGCCACTCCCGACCTCTGCTGTGCCTCGGCGATGGGAAGGATGTCGTCGGGGTGAGTCCGCCCGGCGCAATTGGGAGCGATCGGCAGGTTCTCCTTGCCGATCTCGGTGGCCAGGGCCACCACGTGGTCGAGGACGGTGGGGCCGGCACCGGGGTATCCGATGTCGACTCCCTGGATCCCCAGGTTCACCATGCAGTGGAGGATCTCCAGTTTCTCGTCCAGGTTGGGCTGGCGGACCGAGGGACTCTGGAGACCGTCGCGGAGGGTCTCGTCGTCGATCTCCACACTGACCGGCTCGCCCAGCTCCTCCTCGCCGATCAGGTTCCAGTCGTAGAAATACTGCTGTTCCTTGCTGGGTGTCGTCTCAGCCACTCTCGCCTCCTCGTTGGGGTAGCCGTCCGGCCGGTCGGTTGGCTCCCTGCCAGAATTCCAGTGGGGCGGCGAGGTGACAATCCCGTCGTTGTGTCATTTCTCTGATACGAGCGCATCATCTCCGCCCGGGTCTGAGGCCTCTGCATCAGGTAAATGGAGCCAGTATCCCATTGACGGCGGCCGCGGCGGCGACGGACACTCAACCGAACGACCGGACGGTTGGGCGGCTTCGCCCCTGAAAACCCAAGGAGAGCTAGTTGACAAAGACAGCCGTTGGCCTCTCCTTCCGCCCCGGAGAACTGGAGGTCCACCCCGACGGCACCGGCAACCTGATCGGAAGCTGGTGCCGCAACTGCGGCGCCCATTTCTTCCCGGTGCGGGAGGCATGCTCCCGTTGCCTGAGCGACGACCTGGAGACGGTGCCCTTCTCCACCCGGGGCACCCTCTACACCTACTCGGTGGTCCATCAGTCCACACCCTCGTTCGAGGTCCCCTATGTCCTCGGGTATGTGGACTTCCCCGAAGGGGTCCGGATCATGGGCCAGATCACCGGGTGCGGCATCGAGGACATCCGCATCGGGATGCCCCTGGTCCTGTCCCTGGAGCCCTGGGGAGAGGACGATGAGGGCAATCCCCTCATCGGCTACCGATTTCGACCAGCGGAGGTAGATGATGACTGAAGTTCACATCGTCGGGATCGGGATGACCCGGTTCGGCAAGCATCCCGACCTCGACTCCACCGACCTGGGCACCCAAGCCCTGCGGGAGGCGATCGCCGACGCGGGGATCGACCCCCGGGCCATCGAAGCCGCCTATTGCGGCCACGTCTACCAGGGTATGGTCACCGGTCAACGGATCCTCGCCCAGTCGGGACTGGCCGGACTGCCCCTGACCAACGTCGAGAACGCCTGTAGCAGCGGCGCCACGGCGATCCGGGGGGCATCCCTCGCCATCCGCGCCGGTGAACACGACGTGGTGGTCGCCATCGGCACCGAGCACCTCACCAACCGGTTCCGGGGGGCCCTCACCCCCGATCCCTCCGACCCCGAAGCCGCGGTGGGGGCGACCATGCCTGCGGTCTACGCCATGCGGGCCCGCCGCTACATGGAGGAGTTCGGGATGACACGGGAACAACTCGCCCTGATCCCGGTCAAGAACAAGCGGAACGCGGCCCACAATCCCCTGGCACACTTCCGCAAGGAGATCACCGTCGAGGACGTGCTCGAATCCCGTCCCATCGCCGACCCGCTCCGCCTCCACGACTGCTCACCGGTCACCGACGGCGCGGCAGCGGTGGTGATGGTGAGCGACGCCGCCCTGAAGCGCTTCGGCAACGGGCGTGCGGTGCGTCTAGCGGCTTCGGCGCTGCGCTCGGGAACCGTCGACGCCGAGCCCACCTCGATGACCTTCGAGCCGCTCACCCGAGCCACGGCGATGGACGCCTACGAACAGGCCGGCATCGGTCCCGAGGATGTCGACTTCGCCGAAGTCCACGACTGTTTCAGCATCGCCGAGGTCCTCCGGGTCGAAGGACTCGGGCTGTTCCCCCAGGGCGAGTATCCGGCGGCCGTTGAACGCGGCGAGGCAGACATCGGCGGCCGGCGGCCGGTCAACCCCAGCGGCGGGCTGCTCGGCAAGGGCCATCCCCTGGGAGGGACAGGTGTGGCCCAGGTGGTCGAGTTGGTAAAGCAGCTGCGCGGCGAGGCCGGCGAGCGACAGATCGAGGGAGCGAAGGTCGGCCTGGCCCACTGCCGGGGTGGTAAGGCCGTCGGGATCGAAGGAGCGGCGTGCACGGTGCAGATCCTCGTCCGCTGAGGGAACAGGCCCCCATCCCCTTCGTACTGATGCGGGGTGGTACCTCCAAGGCCGTCTTCCTTCGCGGCGAGGCGCTGCCCCAGGACCCGACGGGACGAGACTCAGTGATCCTGTCGCTGTTCGGCAGCCCGGACCCCCGTCAGGTGGACGGCCTTGGAGGAGCCGACCTCCTCACCTCCAAGCTGGCCATCATCGACCCGCCCAGCCGTCCCGACGCCGACCTCGACTACACCTTCGCCCAGGTGAGCATCACCGAGCCGGTGGTGGACTACGACATCAACTGCGGGAACATCTCCGCTGCCGTCGGAGCCTACGCCATCGACGAGGGCCTAGTCGAAGCGACGGAGCCGACCACGCGGATCCGGATCCACAACACCAACACCGGGCGAATCC
>JBHHWH010000086.1:0-9561 GCA_046756405.1 Acidimicrobiia bacterium
ACCCGACCTTGCGACCCGCCGACCGAGCGGGCAGCTTCGTCGTCAACTCGAGTCGTTGAGGGGCTAGCCCTAGCTTCTACCCGGCTCCCGCCGCCACCAGGGACTCGACCAAGCCTTCCGCGGCGGCGCGGACGATCCTGATGGTCTCGTCGAAGAGATGGTCCGGCCCGCCGTAGGGGTCGGGCACTTCGTCGTCCTCGGAGGCCGGGTCGTAGGTGCGGAAAAGCCGCACCTTGGCCCGGGCCTCCAGGTTGGGTGCCAGGGTGAGCAGGTCCCGGAGGTTGGCCCGGTCCATGGCCAGGATCATGTCGAAGCGGTTGAAGTCGGTGGCGATCACCCTTCTTGCCCGCCCCGCGATGTGGAGCCCGGCTCGTTCTCCCGCCGCCACCGCCTGAGGGTTGGGGGGCTGGCCCACATTCCACGGTCCGGTACCAGCCGAATCGACTTCCACCTCCAGGCCCCTCGCCTCGGCAGCTTCGCGGATGGCCGCTTCCGCTGCCGGAGAGCGGCAGATGTTGCCGTGGCAGACCACCAGGATCCTCACCCCCCACCCTCCCCGGCGGCGGCGACACGTTCTTGGGCCAGCTCCAGATAGGAGGGCTCGGTGTCGAAGCCCACATAGTGACGGCCTGTCTCGATCGCGGCCACGGCGGTCGAGCCCGAGCCGACGAACGGGTCGAGGACCAGGTCGTCGCGGTAGGTGTACAGCTCGATGAGACGCCGGGGCAGGGCCACCGGGAAGGGCGCCGGGTGGCCCACCCGGGTGGCGCTCTCGGCGGGTATCTCCCAGACGTCGATGGTGGCCTCCAGGAACTCCTCGGTTTCGATGGTGGGCTCATGGGGCAGCCCACGCTTCTCCCGTTCGGCCTTTTTGATGGCCCGGTCGAATCGCCCCTTGGAGGCGATGATCACCCGCTCGGTGACGTCCCGCAGCACCGGGTTCTGCGGCGACCGGTACGAACCCCAGGCGCAGCTCCCTCCCGCCCCTTTGGCCTTCTGCCAGATCACCTCGCCCCGCAGCAGCATCCCCAGGTCGTCCTGGAGGATGGAGATCACGTCGGCGGAGAGGGAGCGGTAGGGCTTTCGTCCCAGGTTGGCCACGTTGATCGCCATCCGTCCCCCCGGCTCCAGCTTGGCCAGACACACGGCGAAGACGTCCCGCAGCATCTCCAGGTACTCCACGTAGCTGGAGGGGATGTGTCCGGCGGCCATGTCCGTCTCGTACTCCTTGCCGGCGAAGTAAGGGGGTGAGGTCACCACCAGGGCCACCGACCGGTCGGCCACCTGCTGGTCGGTCATCTCCCGAGCGTCGCCGCGGAAGAGGTGATCCACCACCACCGGCGACTCCACCCGCTCGTCCTTGGAGATCACCGGTGGGGCGAAACGCTCATAGAAGGAGCTGGAGTCGTGGGACTCCCGCTTCCCGGAGCCGAATTCGGATGTGGCCGTCGCCAGCCGCCGCCTGGACATGGCTCATGAAGTTACCTGGAGGGTCGCCGGGCGACGCGTCTTGTCGATCCGGCAACAATGGAGACCGACATGCCCGCTTCCTTCCCCGACGACCGGCCCCGGATAACCGTCAACCTGCGCGACGGGTCGACGGCGTTACTGAGCCCCTTGATGGCCGGGGACCGGGACCTCCTCCTCGAAGGCCTCGCCGGGCTCTCCCCGGAGAGTCGCTACGCCCGCTTCGGTGAAGGCCGGGGAGGGTTCACCGCAGCGGAACTCGACTACCTGGCCGACGTGGACCAGAGAAACCATGTCGCCTGGGGTGCGCTGGTGGACGACCACGTGGCCGGGGTGGGCCGTTACATCGTCGACCCGGATGAAGGCTGCGCCGAGATCGCCATCACCGTCATCGACCGTTTCCAGGGTCGAGGGCTGGCTCGGGTGCTCTTCGAGGTTCTGGCCGCGGTGGCCAAAGGCGATGAGGTGGACGAGTTCTGTTTCTCCGTCCGGCCCGACAACGAGCCGGTGCTACGCATCCTCCAGGGCATCGACACCACCCTCGACCCCGAAAAGGAGCTGGTGGTGGGGCGGGTACCCCTGGGGGACGTCCCGGCAGCCAGCAACGACGAAGCCGTTCGGGAGGTCATGGCCCGGGTGCGGGGCTGACCTCTACTCGGTGTCCAGCTTCAACGACAGGGAATTGACGCAGTAGCGCAGGCCCGTGGGGGCCGGACCGTCGGGGAAGACATGGCCCAGGTGGCCGCCGCAGGTGGCGCACTTGATCTCGGTGCGCACCATCCCGAAGGAACGGTCCTCCACTTCGATGATCTTCTCGGGGTCCAAGGCGGCGTAGAAGCTGGGCCAGCCCGATCCAGACTCGAACTTGGTGTCGGAGGAGAACAGCTCGGTGTTGCATCCGGCGCATCGGTAGACACCTTTGGTCTTGGCGTCCCAGTAGGCGCCGGTGAAGGCCCGCTCGGTGCCTCCCTGGCGTAGCACCTGGTACCGCTCGGGACCCAGCTTGGCCCTCCATTCGGCTTCGGTCTGGGGGATCTCGCTCATGTCTGTCGTCTATTCAAGCCCAGGTTGGCCTCTAGGCGGTCGATGAATACTGCCTGAGCCGGATTCAGCTTCCGCCGCGCCTCCTCCGGCGTGAACCAGGCGACCCGGTCGATCTCCGGGTAGCGGCGTCCCTGCATCACGAAGGTGCCCGGTTCGAGAGTCTCGGGATCAAAGTCCGCCTCCGTAGCCCAGGCCACCACCACCTTGCCCGACTTCAGCGTCCTCTCCTCAAGGGGGATCCACTTTCCTTTCGGTGCCGGCCAGCCGGTTTCCTCTTCGAACTCCCGGGCGGCGGCTGCCTCGTCGGCCTCTCCCCTGTCGACCAGGCCTTTGATCACCGACCAGGCCCCGTCGTCGCGGTGGGCGAAGAAGGGCCCGCCGGGATGGGCGATCAGCACCTCGATGCCAGGACGGAAACGGTAGGGGAGAAGACCCGCGGATCTCATGGGCTGCGACATTACGCTGGCCCGGTGACCGCTTTGGCCACCATCGAGCCGGCCGGCCAGGGTCTGGCTTCCTTCGACACCAGCCTCCAGCTAGGTGAGTCCGAACCACTGCCCGAAGGGCTGAAACGGGTCACCATGGAACAGCTTGAAGTGGCCGCCGAAGGCTTCTTCGAAGGCGAGGAGTACTTCGCCACCGCGGTCCACGAGTCCCGTAAGGCCATCAAACGCATCCGGGCATTGCTGCGATTGGTGAAGAGCGAGATCCCCACCAAGATCTACGGCTTCGAAGATCGGATGCTGCGGGACACCGCCCGCTCCCTCCAGGAGGTGCGGGCTGCCACCGCCCTGGCCGAGGCGGCGAAGCTGGTTGTCGACCTCTACGGAGACCTGTTGGCCCACGGCGTCTTCGACGAGCTGGTAGCCCGTCTGGAACGGCGCCGCCAGGTGATCGAGCTGAAGACCCTCGAAGACCCCCACCTGGTGCCCCGGGTGGTGCGCAACCTGGAGAAGGCCTACCACCGTTACTCGTCGTGGCCCACCGACCCCGAGGCCAGGGCGGTGTACGGGATGGGGATCCGCGACTCCTATGAGGCGATCAGGCCAGGATTGGGGGAGACCTACCACCGGGGTCGCAAAGGCATGGTCTCCGCCTACGGGTCCCGCCGACCAGGCGAGTTCCACGGCTGGCGGAAGCGGGTCAAGGACTTCCGCCATCAGATGGAGTTCCTCGCACCCCTGTGGCCCGAGGTGATCGCCGGGATGGCAGTGACCCTCCACCGGCTGGGAGAGCTGCTCGGCGAGGACCACGACCTGGCGGAGCTGGCAGTGCTCGTTGCCACTCGCACCGACCTCTGCCCCAACCCCCGGGAGCGGTCTCTTCTCGTCGCCCTGGTCCGCCAGCGGCGATGGGAGCTAGAGACCGCCGCTGAAGTGCTGGGGCGCCGCATCTACGCCGAGAAGTCGGCCGCCCTCACCTCCCGCTTCTCCGAATACTGGGACTCCCGCCGTCTCGCCATCGAAGCCACCTCCGTCGTCGTCTACTAACCCGCGTTCCTAATGCTGAGGCGACCAGATGGACGGGGCCGCTGGGAGTCATGGAATGGCAGACTGCGAATCTCGGTTTACCCGATGGCAGTTGTCTCCCTTAGTGAGGTTTGTGATGTCAGACCGAGGACGAGTACGTACGGAGCCGTCCGCCAAGCGGGTCCGGGTGATGTTGGGCGGTGAGATCGTCGCCGACACCACCTCGCCCCTCCTGGTGTGGGAGGTTCCCTACTACCCCACCTACTACTTTCCCGAAGCCGATGTGAAGACCGACCTCCTCGTGGCCACCGGGGAGACCCGCCGCAGTCCAAGCCGCGGCGAGGCCACCCAGTATGTCGTGAAGGCCGGCAACTCCGAAGGGGTCGCCTATGCCTACCACGAGCCCAAGATCCCCGAACTGGCGGGCCACTACGCCTTTCCGTGGAAGACCATGGACCACTGGTTCGAAGAGGAGGAGGAGGTTTTCGTCCACGCCCGCGACCCCTACACCCGGATCGACATCCTCCCCTCCAGCCGTCGGGTGCGGGTGGAGATCGACGGGGTGACCGTGGCCGACTCCACCAACGGTGCTTTCCTTTTCGAAACTGGACTTCCCGTCCGCTACTACCTACCCAAGACCGATGTCCGGATGGACCTGCTCACCCCTACCGACACCCGGACCGCCTGCCCCTACAAGGGCGAGGCCCGCTACTGGTCGGTGACCGTGAACGGGAAGACCTACGAAGACATCGTCTGGGGCTACGACTCGCCTCTTCCGGAATCCTTCGGGATCGGCGGCATGGTCGCCTTCTACAACGAGAAGGTGGACATCTACTTAGACGAGGCCCTTCAGGAGCGCCCGAAGACCAAGTTCGCCTGAGGGTGGTCCGTCTTGTCCGGCCCACATAATGGCTAGGCGGCTCCGGATCACTCAATCGGGCGGTCAAGAGCCGAACTTCTGTACAACCTCTTGACATTGTTCAGCCGGGGGGGTCTGGTGAACGTATGAGCATGCGGGGGGTCTGCGTCTCATTGGTGGGTATCCTCTTCCTTGCGGGATATGTCGCGACAGCTCAAGCCTTCGACGACTTTTCGATCGGGTGCGGTGACGATTCCAGCGTCAGCATCGGATTCAGCAACGATGCCAGGTGGGATCAGTCGATTACGGCTGGACCGGATCAGGGGAAAACCCTGGAGACAGCCGTAAAGGATGGTCGGAACATGTGGGTGGGCGGGGAGATTGAACGGTGGCAGGGGGAGCCAGCTCTGGGCGGTGGTTCGCCGACAATCCCACCGACTCTTGGGGCTACTGCACCACGGCCGTCGGTGAGGTGGCGTCCAGCGATAGTGGAGGGCGGAAGCCCGAAGGAGTGGACATGCGTATCGTCGTCTACAACCGGATGCAGATTCCAGGCCTCGGCTATGTCAATGTGGATGTAGACCGAGTCAGGATTCTGGTGAAGCCGAGCTGATGGCCCGTAGGCGACGCTTCGGGTGGATGGTGGTCAGTGGCCTGCTGGCGGTAGGCGTTCTTGTGACGACCGTCGTCTCCGGTTCGGTCGATAGCGGACCCCGCTCAAGCCAACCGCCAGGTGTTGTCTTCGTGGGCCGGAACTTAGTGGCCACCGTGGAAGTCTTAGCAAAGACGGCGGAAGTCGATTACGCGGGGGGTACCAGGGCTTCTGTTCTTGAGGTGGAGGTGAAGGAGGTTCATTGGGTGGGCCATCCCGAACCCTCCTTGGTCGAGACCCCGGAGGTGATCCCCGGAGACAGATTCGAGGTTCTAGCACCGCCCGGCTACAACTACCGCGTCGGAGAGAACTACGCGGCCTCTTTCAGCTATCACGGCTCTTACTCAGCGATCTCTTGGTGGCTTGCAGAAGGGATTGCTGCCGATGGCCGCGTCGTGACCAACGAAGACGATCCGGAGGCAGTTCAGGCGCTGTTCTCGAAGATGGACGCGTCGGATGGTGACGTAGACCCTCCTGGCAAGTTCCTTGCTGAACTAGCGGCCGAGTGGGAGGTCAGGCTAAACGCGCGGGACCGAGGGATTCCTTTCGAGGCGAGACCTTTGGGGCCTTTGCTTCGGTTGATGTTTACCGAAGCAGGGATGATCCCGGAAGGAACCCTGGATAGTTCTGCCGGGCCTCCTGACTTCATCGATCTCCTACCCGAACAAAGGGTCTTCCCGAGCGACTTTTCAGATGCTCCGGAGATGCTCGCTCGAGCGGAGCAGGCTTTAGGGCTCACATGGGTGCCTCTAGAGGCGATGATTCTTCATGACGGGGCGATCGGCGATTCACCGTCTTTGGCGTTGTGGTTCCCCGGCGTCGGTCGCACCGCCGAGTTTTTCATCGACTCCGACACAGGAGTCACCATCATTAGCTCTCTGGCGCCGAAAGGCAAAGGGTTTGAGATCGTCGGTTTCCCGTCTGCCGCCGCTGACGAGAGCTTCCGGACATGGAACCGTACGATCGCCCGCGTCGTTGCGAGGGAGCGTCAGCCAGACGGACTTTATCTAGTGATAGACGTTCGGGGTGACACTCCTACGGTCAAGTCCCTGCTGGAAGATCAGTACTTCCAGTTAGTCCTTGACATGCAGGACGTTCTTGGTGGGGGCGTGACGGGCGGCGAGACCTAGCCTGGACGCCAGCTACGAAATCGCGAATCCGGCCTACCCCCGACGATCGGCCGGTAGTGGTAGTAGCTGGCGAACTCGATGACCGGCTTACCTGACGAGCCGGACACTGTCCGATACGGCGTAACCCACAGTCGCCCTTCCGACCATCCCCCTTGACCTTCAAGTTACTTGAAGGTGTAGGTTGGGTGGAGACGACCAAGGAGCGACGATGCGCATCGGTGAGCTGGCCCAAGAGGTGGGGGTGGATCCCCCCACCGTCCGCTACTACGAGTCGGTCGGTGTGCTCCCCGAACCGGACCGTACCCCCTCCGGCTACCGGGCCTACACCCCAGAGGACATCGAGCGGGTGCGCTTTGTCACCCTGGCCCGGTCCCTGGGGCTTCACCTCGACGACATCCGCCAGATCCTCGCCCTGCGGGACCAAGGCGAGGCGCCCTGCCGGTTCGTGCGCGACGTCCTGGACCGCCAGGTGGACGCCGTCGAGAAGAGAATCCGTCAGCTCCAGGAGCTCGCCACGGAGCTGCACCGGCTACGAGCCAAGGCACGGAGCCTCCCCGACATGGCCTCGGAGGACCCCTGTGTCTGCCACATCCTCCAATCTTCCAAACACGACAAAAACCGAGAGAGAACCAGAAAGGAAAGGTGACCGAGATGGCTACCGCAATCGAGACGACGATGCAGATCGAGGGCTTCCACTGCTCCGGATGCGCCAACAACCTGAGCAGGAACCTCAACAGCCTGGAGGGCGTGATCAAGGCCGAGGCCGATTTCGACTCCGCCAAGGTGGAGGTTCGCTACGACCCCGACCAAATAACCGAAGATGACCTGAAGCACCAGATTCGCGCCACCGGCTTCGAGCCGGTCTGAGATCCCCGCGATGACCGGCACCGACCGGACCGCCGAGACCACAGGCCGGCCCGCCGCCTTCAGGATGAAGATCGGCGGGATGTCCTGCTCCTTCTGCACCTCCACCATCAACAAGGCCTACTCCCGCATCGACGGGGTCTACGAGGTGGGGGTCTCCCTCGCCCACGAGGAGGGTCTAGTCAAATACGACCCGGCCAAGGTGAGCCCCGAGAGACTGCGGCGAACCCTGGAACAGCTCGGCTACACCTACCGAGATCCGGAGAAGGTGCGCAGCTTCGACGAGGAGGCGGCCGAGCTGCGCCGGGAACGGGACCGGCTCGTGGTCGCCGGCGCCTTCAGCCTCGCCAGCCTGTTGTTGATGCTCTTCGGCCAATGGCTCGACCTGGTCTCGATCCCCGCCATGCCCTGGATTCTGCTGGCCCTGGCACTGAACACCATGTTCGTCACCGGCTGGTTCGTAAAGAAGATGGCCTGGGCCTCGTTCCGGAGGCGGATCCTCAACCAGCATGTTCTCTTGGAGTTCGCCGCCTTCGCCGGTATCGCCGGGGGGCTTTTGGGGATGTTCGTCCTCGACGACTTCCCCGTGGGCGACTTCTTCGCCGCTTCCACGCTGGTCACCACCTATCACGTCCTCTCCCACTACGCCTCCCTGGTGGTGCGCACCCGCTCCTCCCAGGCGGTGCGGCGCCTCCTCGACCTCCGCCCTGACACCGCCTGGGTGCTCCGCGACGGCGGAGAGGTGGAGGTTCCCATCGACGAGGTGCGTATCGGTGACCGGGTGCGAATCCGTCCCGGGGAGTCGATCCCCGTCGACGGAACCGTGGTCGAAGGCGCCTCCGCGGTAGACCAAGCCTTGGTCACCGGCGAACCCATCCCCGCCGAGAAGGTGGCCGGTGATGAGGTGATCGGCGGTTCGATCAATCAGACCGGCACCCTGGTGGTGGAGGTAACCCGCGTCGGCGAGGACTCCTTCCTTGCCCAGGTGGCCCGCTCCATCGACGAGGCCCGCTCCCTGCGCCCGGGAATCCTCCAGCTGGTAGACGTGGTCCTCCGCTACTTCGTCCCGGGAGTGCTGGTGGCCGCTGCCCTGGGCTTTCTCGTCTGGACGGTGATCCCGGGAGTGTTCGGCGACGGACCCGACTGGAACCGTGCTCTCCTCGCCGGGCTGGCCGCTCTAGTGATGGGCTACCCGTGTGCTTTGGGCATGGCCACCCCCCTGGCCACTATCCGCGGCGGTGGTGAGGCGGCTCGCCGAGGCATCCTCATGCGTTCCGGGGAGGCCTTCCAGGCGATGTCGGAGATCTCGGTGGTGGTCCTGGACAAGACGGGCACCATCACCCGCGGCAAACCCTCGGTTCAGGTGGTCGCCCCCGCCCCCGGCCACACCGAGGAGGAGGTTCTGGCCCTGGCCGCCGCGGTGGAGGCCAACAGCGAACACCCCCTGGCCCGGGCCATCGAGGACGAAGCCGCCCGATTCGGTGTACCTCTTTCCGCGGCAGCCGACTTCGCCTCCCATACGGGACAAGGGGTGGAGGCGATCGTGGAAGGAACCCGGGTGCTGGTGGGCAAGGCGTCGTGGTTGGAAGCAGAGAGCATCGGCCTTGGATCCCTGGAGGACGAGCGGGAACGCCTCGAGGAAAAGGGTCAGACGGTGATGGCGGTGGCCATTGCGCAAGGCAAACAAACCAAACGCAACGAGTTTGGTGCGGTCTATGGAGAGCTGTACCGGAAAACGGCCGTATCCGGTTCTGCATATGTATGTTGTTACCTGGGAGGCACCTCACCAGCGGTCGCTGCCCGGTCCGCCTTTAAACGGACCAACGATGCCGGACGTGATCCAGCCGCCATAATATGCACCCGGCTGGGGAATCACCCGTTCGCCGTCAATATAACAGGCATCCATCTTGCCGGCATTGAAGGCATAGTAGTTGGTGATGGCTTCATACCCGGTCCACGGTTCGGGGTAGTGCCAGGCGCCGTTTTCGGTCCGCTTTTTTCCCACCACGACATGCCAATAGCGGCTACTCCCTTTCCACTCGCACAAAGCAGTCTGCTTGGCCGGCACCAGAAAGT
>JBHHWH010000087.1:0-9484 GCA_046756405.1 Acidimicrobiia bacterium
GCGGGTCCTCGTGGCTGTCGCGGTCGCCGTCCTCGCTCTGGCCACGGTCGCCGCCGCGGTGTATCTCACCCGCCAACCCACCCAGATCTCAGGGATCGGCTGCACCGAAGACCTCAGCGGCGACGCGGTGCACGTCATCGAACCGACCGGAGGGTTGGACCCCCAACAATGGGCTGCCCTGTGGGCCGACGGCACCATCACCAACCCCGGCATCGTCCCACCCGGTGAGGTCCCGTCCTTGACGGGTTGTGTCAACGACACCGGCACCCTCATCGTCCTCCCCACCGACGACCAGGGAGTGTGTGAACGGCTCGGCATGGCCACCTACCTCCCCCCATCCGAAGCCGTCACCTCGATCATCGGGGTCCAGGAACGGCTCATCGAACAGATCAACCCGCACGTCTGCCCCAGCTTCGACGACGCCCAACGGCTCGTCGAACAGGCCCTCGCCGACGCCGGCATCGACGACTGGACCGTCGTCGTCTCCCAACCCCCCACCGACCAACAACCCTGCCCGTCCCTCGCCTTCGACAGCGCCACCCGCCGGATCATGCTCGTCCCCATCGACCGCATCGGCCCGTAGCCACGCCGGGACGCTCACCAGAGCGCGAAAACAATCCCTACCGATCGCGCGATGAATCCCCCTCCGCCGGACACCTACACAAATGAAGGGGCCGGCGAGGCGGCCCTGAGGCTCACAAAGGAGGAAGAGACCATGAGACGTCTTCGGCTTATCGCAGCAATTCTGCTCGCCTTTGGGTTGCTTACCGCCACGGCAGCAGCTGCGCAGACCTCGCCGGATCGGACTCTGCCAGAGGTCGCATCATCCCTACCTGAGGTGGCGCCGCCGGGCATCAACGACTCGGTCTCTGAGGCAGAACTGGAAGACCTGCGAACTCTCGCTGACCAATCGGGCATGTCTCTCCAGGCGGCCGTCGACCGGTATGGATGGAACGACAACTTCGCGCTCGCCGTGGCCGAGATCCGAGAAGCCTTCCCCAAGGCCTTCACCGGAGCCGAGATCGTAGACGCCGACCATGCGTGGATCGGTTTCGCGGCCCGCGTCCCAGAGTCCGCACTCGATGTCATCGATGCCTTTGGCAAGACCCACGGGGTTGCAGTCGACGTCAGGTCGGACCTCGGTTTCAATGAGCGAGACCTCGAGAAGGCGATTGAGGTGGCGCACTTCTCGGTGCTGGGCACACCTGGTGTCAGCGACGCGTTGACCACCTATAACTTCGGCTCAGGTCAGATCATGATCACTGTTGTGCTCGACGACGCGGTCCCTGGCCCCATGGTCGACGATCTCCGGCTCATAGCGACGAGAAGTCTCTCCTATGCAACTGGCGCGGGTATTCTCGACTACATCACTGTGTCCGTAGCCCGATCGATCACACAGGTTGTCGGCGGCGACGAGAGCAGCAGCGAGCACCTGGGCGGCGAGGCTCTCTCCACCTGCACGTCTGGTTTCGGGACGAAGACCTCGTCAGGTGTGAGGGGCATTGCCACTGCGGGACACTGCGGCAACTCCCAATCCGATGACGGCTTCGCCCTGACGTTCAAGGACGACTATGAGGGGACTCATGGTGATTTCCAGTGGCACACCGGGCCTAAGCCAGAACGTGACGACTTCTACTCAGGCAACAGTTCATCGACCGAGGTGAACCGACGGGACGTCTCCTCAGTGGGATCGCCTGTCGTCGGGCAATCGTTGTGCCGCAACGGCAAGACCAGCCATAAGGACTGCCAAGAAGTACGTAAACTGAACGTGTGCAGTGGCAGCGTTTGCAACCTCGTCGAAATGGGAGCCCATCTGTCCGCGGGCGGCGACAGCGGCGGGCCTGTGTTCTGGGGTAACACGGCATACGGCATCCACAAGGGATACGTCTACGATCCATTCTGGCCGTTCGACCGGGAGGTGTTCTCACGAGCCGACCGCATCGACAACGCCCTCGGCATCTTCATCGCCACCAGCTGAAGATGGGGACGTTCCACTGGCGAAGGAGTCGACTCCGGATCGGGAGGTTGGCAGCGCCATGCACGCCGCTGCCAACCGCTACGGGCAGAGGTCAACGGGACGGCGCGAGGAAGAGGAAGCCGCGATGACGACCTCCGGGCCCAATGGAGCCAATGGAGGTCGTCGACGGCACTTCCTCGTCCCCGCTATAGCGCTCGGACTCGCAGCGCTCGTCGGCTGGCTGCTCTTCGTCGGCGTCACATGGCGGGGCCCGGTGCCTGTGTTCGCGGCAGAATCGCGCCAACCCGACCGTTTGATGCTGATCGTCAACTCGTGCCAGGCGAACCCGGAGCTATCGCTGCTGCGGGAGAGCGGCCAGGAAGTAGAGGTCGAAGTCATCGCGACCAAGACGTTCCGGCTGCTGGGTGGCGGCAACGACTGTCAGGACCTCGTCGAGGTGCAGCTACGGGAGCCATTGGGGGATCGGACCGTCGTCGACCTGCACTCCGGGAAAGCGGTAAGCGTCACCAAGATCGAAGCGCCGTCGGGATGACCTCGGTGGAACCGAGAGTGACCCGAGCAATTCTGGGTCTTCGTGACACAAGCCGCCCCGCCCGAGTTGGGCCGCGAAAGGTCGAGAATCGACGGGAGACGACGAGAACTGTCGGAAACCGAATGTGTAGGAAACGCAAGGGGTTTCGCCTATTGGCCGGTCAGTTCGATGATGTCTGGTCCGTGTTTGGTCCGCATCTGGTCCCGCGAGAGCTTCGCTGCGCACCTCGTCGAGGGCCGCCACGAGCTCCATGTCGGACGGGAACAGGTGCCCGTAGCGGTTCATCGTCACCGAGATCGATGAGTGACCGAGGTGCACCTGGATCGCTTTGGGATGCGCCCCTTCGGCGATGAGCAGCGCTGCGCAGGTGTGTCGCAAGTCGTGGATCCGCAGTTCGTCGGGGAGGCTTGCTGCTTCGACGGCCTGGTACCAGACCCGGCGGCGGAAGTTGGAGTTGCACAGCGGCTTTCCCAGTGGCGAGGTGAAGACCAAAGCGTCGGGGTCGTCGTCCACCTCTCGAGCGAGGTGCTCGGCGAGCAGCTCGCTGAGGAACGCAGGGATGATCACCATACGCCGGCGGTAGTTCTTGGTGGGACCGAAGTGGAGCTTGCCTCGGGCCTCTGAGAGTGATTCGGCCACTTCGATTCGGGACCGCAGGAGGTCGCATCGCTTGCGACGAACCGCGACGGCCTCGCCCCAGCGGAGGCCTCCGTAGGCGAGCAGATGAACGAGTGTTCCGTAGGGTTCCCGGATCGCGGCGAGGCGTTCGACCTCCTCGGCCGAGAGGAAGAGCATCTCGGGGTCGGGTTGGCGGGCCACGTTCACACCGGCGACAGGATTCACGACGAGGTAGCCGGCCTCGACGACCAGCTCGATCATCGAGGTTCAGGACCGGCTCACGGCACAGATCAACCCGCAGGTCTGCTCCAGCTTCGACGACGCCACACGCCTCGCCAACCAGGCCCTCGCCGACGCCGGCATCGACGACTGGACCGTCGTCGTCTCTCAACTCCCCACCGACCAACAACCCTGCCCGTCGCTCGCCTTCGACAGCACCACCCGGCGGATCATGCTCGCCCCCATCGACCGCATCGGCCCGTAGACGCGTCGACATACCGTCACCACGTCGCGAAAGCAATCTCTACGGATCGCGCGATGAATCCGCCCCTGCCGGACACCTACACAAGTGAAAGGGCCAACAGGCGGCCCTGAGTTCGACAGGAGGAGGAACGGACTTTGAAACGTCTTCGGCTCATCGCACCAATTCTGCTCGCTTTCGGGTTGTTCACCGCCACGACAGCAGCTGCGCAGGCCCCACCGGATCGGACTCTGGTAGAGGTCGCATCATCCCCATTTGGGGCGAAGCTGTCGGGCATCCTCGACCCGGTCTCTGCACCTGACCGCGCAAGCGCCCGGGATCGGTCTGGCACTGTCGTCATCGACGGGAGGGAATACGGACCGAGGGATGGCCTCCGAGTCGATACCTGGCAGATCGAAATTGAACCTGGAGCTGGTCCTGTCGGAATGGTGTTTGACGGTGTGTCAAGCCGCCCCGGCTTGGTGACACCCATGGCTACTTGGGGATCGAGCTATGCCATCAGCACCGAGACCGTGCAGCTGTACTACTCGGGCAAAGCGAAGGCGGCTGCGAACGTGTACAACGGTAGGCGCATCATTCAGGTTTGCATTTGGTACACCCGGGGCGGTGTAATGAAGAGTGCCAAGGTGTGCTCCAATGCAACTTCGGCTGGCACTTACTGGTCGCCCGGCAGCGAGGTGAGAACCGGCGCGTGGGGCTCCCTCAACCCTTGGGCCCCGCCCACGATCTTCAACATCTCGACAGTGAGGATCGATCCACGTATCTACTAGCCACCAGAAGATGAGCGGTCACAATTGTAGTTTCGCGACCGGAGAGGAGGTGGGCGTGGAGTCCCACTTGGAGGAGGTGACGCAGTGAGAAGTCGGTGGCGACGGCTCCTTGCTGGGACGTTCGGGCTAGCGCTCGTGGTTGCGGCGTGCTCGTCAACCACCTTGACGGTTCACGACATCCGGGATCAGGCATTCGATAGCTCCGACGAACTGGTGGCTTGGCTGGAATGTGACGGTCAGTGGACGAGTGTGACTGGTTCGCTGATCGGATCGCCGGAAGTCGATTGGAACGCCAGGAAGGTTGTGGACACGGCGAATGAGCTCATGGGCACGGGCGAGCCACGCGCAGCGGCAGACGCGATTCTCGCCGGAGGCGTGTGGGTGCTGATCGATGCGCAAGGGCGGCCTTTCGGCGGCATGGAACCCGGTCGATCTCTCGTCTTCTGTTCCGATCGATAGGAGGACGGAATGCAGCCGTCAGAGAGGGCGCCGCTGAACAGGCCCGCGTTCACCGCCGGGTACCGTCAGCCTCCGCGAGCACGCCCTTCTGGGGGAGAGCGCCGTGGGATGAGGACGCTCGCTGTCTTGGTGGGAGTGCTCGTGCTGTTGTCGGTGTGTGGAGGAGCGGCACAGACGTCCAGGGACATTGAGGGAACCTGGAACTGGGATTCGGCCGACGTGTCGGGTCGGCACTAGCGCAACGGCGGCCGTCAGGTTATCCTGACAACCATGAAGGTGATCGATGTCGACTCGTTGCCGGCGGATCCGCTCGAGGCGCTGCGAGAGCTGTCTCGGGCTGATGTGGAGCTCGAAGCGCTACGACGTGAGCGGGTAGAGGCGGCGCGGCGTCAAGGCGCCACCTGGGACCAGATCGGTGAGAGTTTGGGGATGTCACGTCAGGCGGCGTGGGAGTACTACACCACCAGGACCCGGCGTGCGCTCGACGAGACCGCAGCCGGCTCCGACCTCGACGAGGACGAGGCGATTCGGGTCGCCACCGAGGAGGTCAGTCGAGTGCGGCGGCGACGCCGGTCGGCCGGGCCCTGACTCGATGCGGGTGGTGCGCGACGCCAACGTATTCATCTCCGCGGCGATCGCCACCGGGCCTTCGCATCGGATCGTGCATGCCTGGCTGCAGGATGCGGCGTTGGAGTTGATCATCTGCAAGCGGCTGATCGGCGAGGTGCGCACCGTCCTGACCGAGCGGCCGCGGATGCGCAGGTGGATCTCGCTGGAGGCTGCCGAGCTGTATGTGACGACCTTGGAGATCGCTGCGGACGTGCGGCCTGATCCTGCACCGGGACCAGCGCTGACCCGAGACCCTGACGACGACTACGTGATCGACCTTGCCCGTGCCCACGACGCAGACTTCATCGTCAGTGGAGACGCCGACCTCCTCGAGTGGCGCGAGCAGTGTCCACCTGTTCTCACCCCGGCCGACTTCGAGGCGAGGTGGAACCAACCCTGACAGCCGACCCCTGGCCGTTGGGCCGCGGCTGGGCCGCGAGAGGTCGGGAACTGATAAGAAACGACAAGAAGCACTTCCTGCGGCCCATGTGGAGAGGATGGCGGGAGCGGGGCATGCCCCATACCGAACCCACCCAGACCTGTGGCTCGAGACCGTGTCAGGGTTCTTTGAGACGGCCACGACGGGCTCCCGTTCGAGCCCGCGGTGACGCGACCCGACCCGCCTTCTGGCATCGGTGCCTCCCGCCGGCGGAGTCACCGATCCCTGAGTGGGTGCGTGAAGCAGCCCTCTCCAATGGCCAGCAAGGAGAGCCATTTCTCCCGGCCGAGGTCGAATAGGATCCCCGGGCATGAGGGTCGCCTTCGCCGCCGACGACTGGAACGAGTGTGTCGAGGCCGTGCTCGAAGCCCTGAGGCAGAGGGCCGAGGTGGTCAGCTTTGATGACCTGAGACACTGGCCGGAGATGTCCCGGGCCGTGGCGGAAGCCGTTGCCTCAGGGGAAGCCGACTACGGGGTGCTCATGTGCTGGACGGGGACCGGGACCGCCATCGCCGCCAACAAAGTGCGCGGGGTGCGAGCCGCCCAGGCGAGCGACGCCTGGATAGCAAAAAACGCCCGACGCTGGAACGATGCCAACGTGTTGACCCTGAGCCTCAAGCGGATCGCTCCGGAGGTGGCCGTTGAATGCGTCAACTCCTTTCTGGACGTGGAAGCCCCCGATCCGGACGAGATGGAGAACATCTCGAAGATCGCCAACCTTTAGGGCCTGGCGCCGATTCCGGTAGCGTGAACGCCCATGGATCTCTCCTCACGTGTCATTGTGATAACCGGTGCCAGCAGGGGCCTGGGAGCCGGCATGGCCTCCTGGTTTGCCTCTCAGGGTGCCGCCCTCGGTCTGTGTGCTCGGCATGTTCCGGACGCACCCCACGACCGGACCGTCGCCCGCTCCGTAGACGTCACCGACCGTGACGCCGTGGAGAACTTCGCCGTAGAAGTGTCGGCAAAGCTCGGTCCCATTGACCTATGGATCAACAACGCCGCCGTGCTGGAGCCCATCGTCCCGGTGCGGGAGCTGGACTGGAGCGAGCTCGAGGAGCACCTGGCGATCAACGTCGGTGGAGTGCTCAACGGGACCCGGGTCTTCTTGGGCCGGCTCGAGTCGGACGGACACCGGGGTGGACTGGTCAACATCTCCAGCGGACTGGCTCAGAGAGGCCGCGCCGGCCTAGCCGCCTACTCGATGGCGAAGGCCGCGGTGGACCGTCTCACCGAGGTGGTCGCCGCAGAGGAGACAGACCGGCTCACCATGGCCCTCGCCTTGGCACCTGGCGTGGTCGAGACCCGGATGCAGGAGACCTTGAGAAAACAGGACGAGTTCGTTCTCAAGGATGTGGACCTGTTCCGGGGCTTCCATGAGGAAGGGGCCATGAACAGTCCCGCCTGGGTCGCCTCCTATATCGCCAACTGGGTTTTCGGTGATCTGGGGCCCGACGGAGTGGTGGTGAGGGTTCCCAGGGAGAGCGAGGCCCGCTAAGCCTGCTCCTCCACCCACTCCTCCACCAGGCGAGCCAGGGTCCGAAGCGGTACACCGCCGGAGCCGAGCACGGTGTGGTGAAAGCCTTTGATGTCGAAGCGGTCTCCCAGGGCCGCTTCGGCCTTCGCTCGTATCCGCTGGATCTCCAGCCGTCCGATCATGTAGGCCAGCGCCTGTCCGGGAGAGGAGGCGACATAACGGTCCACCTCCTCGGTGATCGTGTGCAAGGTCAGCGGTGAGTTCTCCGCCATGTAGTCGATGGCCCGCTGGCGCGACCAGCCGAGGGCATGGACCCCGGTGTCCACCACGAGGCGACATGCCCGCATGGAGTCCGCGGCCAGCATCCCCATCCGGTCGAGCTGCGAGCCGTAGAGGCCCATCTCGTCGGCGAGCCGCTCCGTGTAGAGGCCCCAGCCTTCGCCGTAGGCGGCAATGTGGGAGTGGCGCCGGAAGGCGGGGATCTCATCGCCCAGCTCCTGGGCGATGGCGAGTTGCAGATGGTGGCCGGGTATCCCCTCGTGGAAGGCCGTGGCCTCCACCTCGAAGGTTCCCCAGGAAGCGGGGTCGGCGGTGTTCATAAAGAAGATGCCGGGGCGGGAGCCGTCTTCGGCGGGAGGGAAGTAGAAGGCCTGGGGCCCCGACGGGGTCTCCTGGACCAGGCAGTCGGCCTGGGGGAGGATGCCGAACCAGTCACCCATGGCGGCCCTCGCCCTGCGGAAGGCCTCCTCGGCGGCTTTTCGGACCGCCTCACCGCTGGTGTGATGCAGGATCGGGTCGTCGCGGAGACGGCTGAAGATCTCCGCCAGGTCATCGGTTCCCAGGACTTCGGCGCCCAGCTCCCGGTATTCGTTGGCGAGGCGGCTGATCTGAGCCAGGCCGATCTCATGGATCTCGGCGGGCTCTAGGTCGAGGGTTGTGTAACGCCGGATGGCCTTCACATAGGCGCTCTCCCCTTCGGGGATCCAGCGGAGACCCTCGTTGCCGGCGGGACGGGCCGCGGGGGCGATTTCGCTGCGCAGCACTTCGAGCTGGCGGGCGACGGCAGGGCGGATGTTCTCCGCTACGACCTCGGCGAGGTCCGACCGCCAGCGTGTGATCTCCTCGCCGGAGAAGTCGGAGGGAACCTGGGTGGCCAGCAGTGGGTCTTCGTCGACGGGGGTTTCCAGCCAGTCCTCCAGTTGGCCGATCACCGCCTCTACGGCGAAGACAGCAGGTGCCCGGCCCGAGGCTATGCCCTCCCGGTAGCGCTCGGTCATCTGGTCGATGACCCGGCCCAGTCCCCTGTACTTTTCCACCATGGCGTCGGCGACTTCCGCGTTGGGCACGGTGAGCATCTGGGCGATGAGGCGGGCGATCACGGGTAGACCGGCGACGGGGTCTACGGCGATCTCGGCGAGCCTCGCTTCGGCCAGCGCCGCCTGGGTCTCGGTGTCGAAGAGGAGCACCTCGCGAGTGATCGCGTCTTGTTTCTCCAGGCCTTCCGGCTCGATCGCCTCCGCGCGGCGGTGGAAGTCACGGAGGGCGGCGATGTGAGCGTCCTCCGCCTCCCGGGACGCCTCCTCGAAGCGGTCCGCATAGCGGTAGTCACCACGCAGGTGGGCCGAAGTCGGGCTGTGCCGGCTCTGGTATTCGAAGTAGTCGTCAGCGAGGGCGCGGATGTCTTCGGGCATAGTGGAGGAGGCTAAACCGGCGCGAGCACAATCCCTCCGGTGCGTCTCGACGGGTCGACGTGGATCAACCCTGTCGACCATCCTCGAGTCCGGTCGGCTGCCGGGACCGCATCGTCCTAGCGTTGGGGTCGTGCTTCGTCGTCTCCAGACCGGTGAGCCCGTGGACTTGCTTGAGATGCTGTTCTCCGAGGAGAGGCGGAACAGTGGACGCCCCTGGATGATGCTGAACATGGTCGAGTCGGTAGACGGGGCGACTGCAGTAGGGGGTGGCGCTTCGGGGCTCAACGACGCTGACGACCGGGATTTGTTCCTCGCCCTCCGCTCGGTTGCCGATGTGGTGATGGTGGGGGCCCAGACGGTGCGGTCAGAGAATCTGGGACCGGTGCGGATGAACGATGAGATGATGCGACACCGTCAGTAGGCAGGCCTGGAG
>JBHHWH010000088.1:0-9081 GCA_046756405.1 Acidimicrobiia bacterium
ACTGTGCCCCGCAGGTTTGGTGATGTATCCGGCGGCGCCGGTGTCGTAGGCCTGGACGACGTCTTCCTCGGCGTGCGAAGTGGTGAGGACGACCACCGGTATCCGCCGAAGGGAGGGGTCGGATTTGATCACCCGAAGGGCTTCCCTCCCGTCCATCTTCGGCATGTTGAGATCGAGGAGGATCAGATTGGGGCGGGGTGCGGAGGCTTCGTCTGAGTACCGGCCGCGGTGCATCAGGTAGTCGAGCAGCTCCTCGCCGTCGGCGACGAAGACCAGCTCGTGCCCGTTACCGATCTCCGAACAGGCAGCAGCCACCATCTCGCAGTCGTCGCGGTCGTCGTCGGCCATCACAACAATCATCTTCAGAGATCCTCTCCCATTGTGTTCAAGGCGTAGGCGGGCGACTATAGCCACCAAGACACACGATCTACCACTCTCAGTGGGTGTCCGGGTTCTCGGATTCGTGGTCGACCGGCAGGGTCACGATGAAGGTCGCCCCTTCCCCCGGGGAGCTGGTGGCGGTGATCTCTCCGCCATGGCGATCGACGATCCTCCGGCAGATCGCCAGGCCGACGCCCGTTCCCGGATACTCCAGCCGGCCGTGCAGCCGCTCGAACATGGTGAAGATCTTGTCCAGGTACTTCTCGTCGAAGCCGATGCCGTTGTCCTTGACCGTCAACCGGCACTGCATCGGGTCGAGGGGGCCACTCCCTCCGATCAACTCTCCTTCGATTTCCACTATGGGCGGCACACCGGGGCGGTGGAATTTGAGCGCATTGGAGATCAGGTTCTGTAAGAGCTGGCCCATCTGAATCCGGTCAGCGGAGATCTCCGGTAGGTCTCCTATGGTGACCGTGCCGCCGGTCTCCTCTATCAACTGCTCGCAGTTGTCCACGCCCTTGGCGGCCACCTCGCCGAGGTCGAGACGTTCGAAGGGCCTCGCTCGTGTGGAGACCCGAGAATAGGTGAGCAGATCGTCGATCAATGCTCGCATCCTCGCGCTGGCATTCATCATCCGGTCGAGATAATCCTGGCCCTTCTCCGTAAGCTGTCCCTGTGCCTCCGCCCGGAGCCGGTCGCCAAAGGCCTGCACCTTCCTCAGGGGCTCCTGAAGGTCGTGGGCGGCCAGGGAGGCGAAGTCCTCCAGCTCCCGATTGCTCCGCTCCAGCTTGGCTGCGTAGGCCAGTAGGGCGTCCTTGTCCAGCTTCCGTTGAGTGACGTCTCGAATGGCGGCCAGCGCCTGGAGCCCGTCCTCCGTTTCCAGCGGAGCCAGCATGATGTCGACAGGAAACTCGGTCCCGTCCTTTTTCCGGGCCCACAACTCCAACCCCGATCCCATCTGACGCCGGTCCGGTTTGGTGACGTAGGAAGCGAACAAGTCTCGATGTTTCCCCCGGAACCGCTCCGGCATCAGGGTCTCCACCGGCCTGCCCACAAGTTCTGCGGCCGAATACCCGAACATCGATTCCATTGTGTCGTTGATCGCGGTGATCAGCCCGTCGTTGCTGACAACAGCTAGCCCGTCTGGGGCCTGCCGGAAAAGAGACTCGAACCTCTTCGCCGCAACCCTGCTCTTCTGAGCCAGCGGTAAGAACACCAAGAGCCCGGTGACGGCGACGACAACAAGCTCGGCCACCGTGGCGAGCTGACCGAGGACCACAGCCCGTTCTCTCCTCGCGGCAGCACTTTCGGTTATCTCAACGACCACAGCGTCGACCGCAGCCAGCACTGCCGGTTCGTTGTCGATCACATACTGGAGGTCGGCCGATGATGTGGTCAGCTCGTCGCTCGGGGTCGCCGCCAGGGACGAGGCGCGCTGGGCGTACGCCGAGACAGCCTCCTCGACTCCCAAGGTGTCCAATCTCGCCACAGCATCGGCGTCTAGCTCGACTTCCGCATACTCAACCCCGGGCAGGTCCCGGTGAGCTGGGTGATACTCCAGCACCTCGGCGACGCTCTGTAGCTCCTCAACTGCATCCTTGAGCTGCACGCGAGCAAGCTCTCGGGCCGGCTCCTCCCCACTGGTGGAGAGAACCAGGGCGAGGTAGGCGATCCTCTCCACCCGTAGACGCTGCTTTCCTGCTTCGGCCGCCAGCGAAACCTGCTCGGCCAGCTCGGCTGTGGTGCGGCCCTGGATGACCAGCCCGACGGCGAGAACTGTGAGGAACACGATCAATCCCGCCACCGCGCGCGGTAGCACCGATCCATCCCGATCCGATTCAATCCTCCACGTCTGCAAAGCCTGTCCTTTTTTGGGGCTGCCGTCGCCAGCCCGACGCAACAAGATAATGCCCTCTCCAATCCGAAGTCGTGACGATCTTGGATGGCTGTCTCAGCGTCCACCCTTGCCATCGAGAGATAGACATCCGGTCTGCGCAGGAGCTACCGAGCCAACCGGAGGGAGTGTCGAGTCGAGGATTCTCGATTTTCGCGACTGCCCCTGTTCTGGCTACTGTCCCCGGCCGATACAGCCAGCCAGGGGGATCTTGTGGCGCAAGAGAGAACACCCATCGCCATCCTCATGGCCGACGACGACATCGAGGATGTTGACGCGACCCACGAAGCGCTCGTCGAGGTCAAGCTGGCCAACGGCTTTTACAGCGTCGCCGACGGTGAGGAGCTGCTGGACTATCTCCACCGCCGGGGGAAGTGGGCTTCAGCCGAGGCGGCACCGCGACCGGGCCTGATCCTGCTCGACCTGAACATGCCGAAGATCGACGGCCGGGAAGCCCTACGAGCAATCAAGTGCGACCCGGAGCTGAGGCGCATCCCGGTGGTCGTCCTCACCACCTCGAAGGCCGAAGAGGACATCTACCGGTCCTACGATCTCGGCGTGGCCGGGTACATCACCAAGCCGGTCACCTTCGCTGAACTGCTCCAGGCGATGAAAGGCCTGACCGACTACTGCGTAGAGATCGTTCGTCTTCCCGATCCGCCCGCTTAGTTCTCGGCCGCCGGCAGTAGGGGGTCGAGGGCGGTCCATGCTTCTCTGCCGCCTACGGGCCTCGAGAACAGATATCCCTGCCCGTACTCACATCCCAAGGCAGACAGCATGGCTGACTGCTGCGAAGTCTCGACTCCCTCCGCAACGGCGTACATGTTCATGTCCCGCGCCAGAGCCAGAACGGTGCGAACAATGTCGGCGCTCTTCTCGTCGGAAGCGAGCCGGTTGATGAAGGACCGGTCGATCTTCAGGCCCTTAATGGATAGGTTCTGGAGATATGCCAGCGTCGAGTATCCGGTGCCGAAGTCGTCGACCATAACCTGGACCCCCTCCGCGTCCAGCTCTCTGATAGCCCGCTCCGCAGCCTCCACGTCCTGTACCAGCGATGTCTCGGTTATCTCGAGTCGGAGCCGATGGGGTGGAGTGGAGGTTTCCTCCAGGATGGACCGCACTTGGGAAGCGAGGTGGGCACCGGCAAAGTGGGAGGCGGCGAGGTTAACGCTCACATACACTTGCGGGTTTCCATAGCCCTCCCGGTCCCATTCTCTGAGCTGGCGGCAGGCCTCGCGCATCACCCACAGATCGATGGACTTGATCAGCCCCATCTCCTCGGCGAGGGAGGTGAAAGACTCAGGAGAGAGAACCTGGCCGTCTTGGCGCTCCCATCTCAGTAACGCCTCGAACCCCAACACTTCTCTGGTGGAGATGGTGACTATTGGCTGGTAGAGGGCGCGTAGCTCATTACGCTCGATCGCACCGCTCAGCTCGGACTCCAGCCCCAAACGGAACAGGACCCGGGCCTGTAGAGCTGCGTCGAAAACGGCGCTCCCGCCGCCTGAGCCCTTCGCCTGGGAGAGAGCCATGTAGGCATTGTGGAGAGTCTTTTCTGCGCTTTCGCCACCACCGGTCAGCGCGATGCCGATGGCGGCGCTGATCTCCACAACCTCCCCGTTCAGTTCAAAAGGATCGGCCAGCGTCTCCTGTAGGCGGTCGGCCACACGGGTTGCGTAGGTGGCGTCCTTCACGTTTTCGAGAAGGACGGCGAACTCGTCTGCTCCCAGGCGGGCGATGGTGTCGGTGGTCCGCACCGGACGTCTCAACCTGGCGGCACACTCCACGAGAAGCTTGTCTCCGACCTCGTGAGAGAATCGCTCGTTGATGGTCCTGAACTTGTCGAGATTGAGGACCAACACCGCGCTGATGTAGTTCTCGTCTGCCGACGTGCGTGCTGCCGCGGTGGCCAGTCGGTCCATGAACAGCGCCCGGTTGGGCATCTGGGTCAGCCTGTCATGAAAGGTGTCGTGCAGGATTTGCCCCCTCGCCTGCTTGAGGTGGCTGATGTCGGTCAGTGATCCTGCCATCCGGTAGGCCTGCCCGTTCTGGTCCCTCACCGCCAGGCCCCGTACCAGAACCCACAGGTAGTGACCGTCGGCGTGGCGGATTCGGTGCTCGCTCTCGAAGTGGCTCGTTCTATCTTCGAGATGGTCTTCCAGCTTCTTTTTCACCGAAGGGAGGTCAGCTTCGTGAATAAGCCGGAACCATTCCTCGATATCGTCGCCGATATCCGGCTCCCCATAGCCGAGGATTTCTTTCCACCTCGGGCTGAAGAAGACCTTCTTGGCCTTCAGATCCCAATCCCAGAGCCCGTCGTTGGCCCCGGCCATGGCAAGGGCGTATCGCTGCTCGCTCTCGCGTACGGCCTCCAGCGCCTTGAACCTCTCAATGGCGTAGCGGATGGTCCGCTCTATTAGCGGAGTATCGATGCGACCCTTCTCCAGGTAGTCGGCAGCTCCAAGCTGCATCGCCTCCATGGCCACCTGCTCATCTCCCAGCCCGGTCAGGAAAATGAACGGCTTACGGGAGGGCTTTTCTCCAGCCTCGCGTAGCAGATCCAACCCGTCGCCGGCGTCGAGGCGATAGTCGACCAAGTAGATGTCGTGCTCGTCGCGCCTTATGGCTTCTATTCCGTCGGCATAACTTGCCACCCAGTCCACCTCGAAGGAGAGGCGGGCCTTGGCCAGCAGGTCGACGGTGATCGCATAGTCGTCCTGGTCATCTTCTATCAAGAGGACGCATACTTCCGACTCCCCACTGTTGCGCTTTGAGATCGTGGAGCTCCGCATATACCCCCGGTCGCTTACCGCGAATCTCAACATTACAGGAACGTTCTCTCTCTGTGTACCCCTCAAAAAGCGGCGGCTGCTTGATCTTCCCGGAGTTGTTGGCAAAGTCAGGTACGGTCGAAGGTGCCCTTACGTTGCCTTTTCGCCGCATACATGGCCTCGTCGGCGAGACGCACCAGAGTCTCGGCGTCCTGCCCGGGCTGGACCAGGGCTATGCCGGAGCTGGCTCCGCTGGTCACCGAGCGACCAGAGATGAGGAATGGGCGGCCGAGGGCCGCTTTGATGCGTTCAGCGACCCGCGCCGCGTCTTCGGGGCGGGTGAGACCTTGGAGCAGCAGAGCGAACTCATCGCCCCCAAACCGCGCCACCGTGTCGTGCGGGCGGCAGCAGGACTTCAGCCGCTTGGCCACCGCGACCAGGAGTTCGTCGCCGGCCTGGTGGCCCAGTGAATCGTTGACCGCCTTGAAGTCGTCCAGATCCAGCAGGATCAGCGCCGCCAGGGTGCCTCCGTCTGAGGTGTCCTCGATGGCCTCTTGGAGATGCTCTTCCAGCAGAGCCCGGTTGGCCAGTCCGGTGAGGCTGTCGTGGGTCGCCTGGTGTCTCAGATCCTCCTTGAGGCGGGTCACCTGGGCCAGGGAGTCTTCGAGCCTGCCGGTCTCCAGCGACACACCGACCTGACCGGCGAGGGCGACGAGGAAGCGCAGGTCCCGGGCGGTGAAGGTCCTGACGTCGCCCAACGGTTCGGTGACGACGACGGCTCCCAGGATGCCGTCGCGGCCCTCGATCGGCGCAACCATCCCGTCGTAGGATGGACGGCCGGCTTGCCAGCGGCGTCCAGTATCACCTCGTATCAGCCCTGGTTCTCCAGAGCGATAGCTACCGGTCCACAGTCTCCTGGCCACCTTCCCGTTGACCGGCTGCACCGTGGTCTCAGGTTCGCCCGGACCGCCCGAGGCGTGATATCCCCCGTCTTCGACATCGCCAGGGAGGACCAGGATCTCGACCCGCTCCGCTTCGAACATCGAGCGGGCATGGGCTATGGCGGCCTGGGCGATCTTGTCGAACCTGTGGGAGCCGTGGAGAACCTTGGTGGCCTCGTAGAGGCCCTGGAGGAGCTTGTGCTCTCGTTCTTGAACCACATAGGAGCGGTAGGCGAGGTACAGGACGACGGGCGGAACGGCAGCGACCCACGCCGCCCAGGGCCGGGTCCACATGACGGTGACCGCTACCAGCCCCAGGCTGGCGTTCATCAAGGCCGCCACCCCGCCCAGCTTCAGCACCTTCAGCCTCTCCGACCGCTCGATCGAGCCGCCGGCCAGGTGAATGGCCAGGTTGATGAGAGCGTTGGCGACGACAACGGCGAGCCCAAGGGCGAGGAGAATGCCGATCCACCCGAAGACGCCCTCAGGGTCGCGGTCGCCGAGGACGGCGCGGAACACGATCACCGCCAGCGCAGCCTGGATGGTGAACTGGCTCAGGTTGAAGCCCAGCTTGACCGGCGCTTGGCGGCGGTTGATGGACAGGGCAAGAGCGTTGCCGATTAGTTGGGCGGCGACCAGTCCCAGTGGGTCGGTGAAGAACAGACCGATCACCAGGGGGACCTCGCTCATCGAGAAGGAGTGAGCATCCCGGCCGAACTGAAGATGCACCACGGTCAGTTCTGCCAGATAGACGAGGGGGATCATCACCAGCCAGGGGATGCGGACCGGGGTGTCCAAGGCGGGAAGATCCCAGATGTACCAGGTGAGGGCCGCGGCCACCGCGAGCTGGCCGGCGACGAGCAGCCACACCCGACGGTGTCGGGCGTTCTTTGCGCTGTGCCTGCGATGTCTGCGGGAAGGCATGGGTTTCGTTGTCCTTCCTACGAGTCCCCGCGTCTGGGGCTCACTGTCAGTCCCAGCCGGTAGACGCCCAGACGTCACCGCTCCAGGAAGCACCAGACCAGGAAGCACCTGACCAGGAAGCACCTGACCAGGACGCACCGGACCACGAGGCACCGCTCCACGAGGCTCCGCTCCACGAGGCGCCCGACCAGGACGCACCGGACCATGAGGCGCCGTTCCATTCACCGCCCGACCACGACGCTCCCGACCACGACGCCCCCGACCAGCTTCCGCCTGACCAAGAGGCTCCGCTCCAGGAGGCACCAGACCATGAGGCGCCGTTCCAGGTGTTGCCGAAAATGTCCTGCTCGCCGACCAGAGCCACACCCTCGTACTCCACGTGGTACGACCCCCGGGCGGCCTCCAGGGAGCCGAGACCGGTCGACTGCTCCCAGGTCTGGACCGCCTGAGGAGCAGGTGCTTTGTGGGCGGCCTTCAAGTCGATGAGACCCGCACCCTGGCAATTGCCGGGCAGGCCGGGTATGGGCTGAGCGGTTGATGTCAGCAGAGCCTTGACTTGATCCGGGGTCAGCTCGGGCCGCTGGTCGAGGATCAGCGCCACCGCTCCTGCGACGATGGCCGCCGCCTGGGAGGTGCCGGTACCCCGGAAGAAGCGGCTGTCGACCGCTGCCCCCGGATAGTTGGTGTCGGCATAGGAGCCGGGAACCCGCAGGCTGATCACTGACTTGCCGGGGGCGAGAACATCAACAGAGCGCTGGCTGGTCCCGCAGTTCGAGAAGGAGAGGATCGTATCGTCCTGCGGGGTGTAGGTGCCCTCCGCGTTGACGGCGCCGACCGCGATCACGAAGGGGTCGTAAGCCGGGTTGCGCAGTCGAGCTGCGTTGTCGTCGTTGCCCGCTGCCACCACCACCGTGATACCCCGACGCCACGCCACCTCCACCGCGTAGGCCAGCGGGTCGAGTACGTAGTCCTGGACGCCGTCGGTGCCGAAGGCGAGGTTGAGGACCCGAATGTTCAAGCCAGGGTCGTTGCGATGCTGCACCACCCAGTCGATGGCGGCGATGACCTGGGAGACGTCGGCGGTGCCTGATCCGTCGGCCACCTTCACGTTGATCACCCGCGCTCCTGGGGCTACTCCGACGAAGCCGGCCATGAAGTCGCCGGGCTTGGGGATGGGAGGCACGTCCCCGTCACGCCCGGCGATGATCGCGGCGAGGTGAGTGCCGTGACCAAAGAGGTCCAGGTAGCGAAGGTTGTCGAACTGAGCGTCGAACGAAAGATCGGGCCCGTTGACGACCTTGCCTCCCGTGGTCAACCCTTCGACCGGGGCGACGCCCGAGTCGATGATGGCTACACCTATCCCGGCACCGGTGTACCCCTTCTTCCAGAAGGTCGTCGACCGGATCACCCTATCGTTGATGACCGCCAGGGAGCCTTCGTCGGTTTTTCCCTTCTCGTCCCAGCCCGGCCTTTCCTCGGTCCGGCGCTCGGCCTCCTCGGAGCCTCTCTCTGCCTCGGAGCCTCTCTCTGCCTCGGAGCCTGTCTCTGCCTCCTCGGAGCCTGTCTCATTCTCGGAGCCTGTCTCATTCTCGGAGCCTGTCTCATCCTCAAAGTCGCCGCGTCCCAGGGCCGAGGGGTCTGACTCGACCTCTTCTGGCCGGCTCGACAGCCGGACGCTTCCGTCCGGGGTTACCGAGTAGACGTCCGGGTGGGCCGCCAGCACGGAAAGGGCCTCGGACGGAACGACGGCCGAGAAGCCGCCGATGATCTCCAGTTGCAGTCCTACCTCGCCGCCGAGCTGTTCGACGAGGGTCTCGGGTCCGTTCCCGGCGCCCGGAGTCTCCCGAACAACTACGGCCACACCGGCGCCATCGCCAACTGTGGGGGAGGGTCCCGCTGCCGCCGCCACCGGTGCCACCAACACCGCTAGGGCAACAACGACGATTCGGGCCACGAAGGCCAATCTGTGTGGGCTCCAGTCGGCCACTGTACGTGCTCGGCGTTTCACAGGGGTCTCTTTCGAGTCGATGGCGGTTTTCTCAATCAATACATCGACGAAAGACCAGGTGATTCTTGAGCCTTAATGACTAATTTTCTCGCGCGCAGAGTGACTAGCGCGTCAGAACTGGGTGGGGCCGATGCCCGCCAAAAGCACCTTCCGCTCGCACAC
>JBHHWH010000089.1:0-8961 GCA_046756405.1 Acidimicrobiia bacterium
GTAGGGGGTTTCCACCATGGGGAGGATCCGGTTCACTGCTCCGGCTAGACCCAGGTTGTCGGCAGAGATGATCACCCGCATGCGATCGTCTTCGTCGGTGAGGTCCTCGGCATAGCGGATGCTGTCGTCGCCGGAGCCGTTGTCGAAGACCACCACCCTGGCAACGAGGCTGTCCCTGAGGACGGCGGGTAGGCAGCGGCTGAGGTCGTCGCCGCTGCGGTAGTTGACGACGGCAACGGTGACCCGGCTATCAGTCACGGCGGGCGGCGAGCCTTCCCGAGAAGATCGACAGGAACAGTCCCGCCGACATGAGTTGGAGGCCGAGAACGAATACCGCCGCGGCGAGCACTAGACCCTGGGTCTCGAGGAACGGTCCCGCGCCCTGGGCCAGCCAAGTTCCCGCCAGGGAGATGAGCCGCACCGCTCCGACGAGCGCCACCAGCGCTCCCACCGTGGCCGCGCCCAGCCGCACCGGCCTGGCCGCCAGAAGCAGCAGCCACCGACGCGGAGCTACCCCCGTCTCCACCCGATACAGGGTGGCGGCCACACCCAACACCACCAACTGGAAGCCGCCAAGGATGCCCAGGGTGGCGAGGAGGAAGCTGTTGATCGACAGCCCCACCGACCCGATAAACACCGGGCCCTCCGCCAGGGCTACCGCTCCCACCAAACCCAGGACCATGATCGCCAGACCCGGCAACACGAAAGTGAGGGTGGGGGAGTAGAGGATGGCCATGCCTGCCACCCGGACCAGGATGTTGAGCCCGTCGCGGAAAGGTCGCAGCTTCTTGTCGCCCACTCGGGGCCGGTAGTCGATGTCCACCGTCCCTAAAGACAGGCCCTGACGTTTCGCCTTGATCCCGATCTCCACTTCGATGTCGAAGCCGGCCGACTCGATCCGCAGCCGCTCGTAGGCGTCGCGGGACATCGCATACAGCCCGCTCATGAAGTCCTTCCCCTCGAGTTGGTGGAAAGAGGCCAGCAGCCGGTTGAAGACCCGGTTGCCCAGCCGGTTCAACGCCGGGATGTGCGGCGAATCCAGGGGTCGTTCCCCCCGGACGATGTCGTAGTCGGCAAGCATCGCCACCAGGGTGGGTATCGCCCCGGCCGGATAGGTGGCGTCGGCGTCCATGAACACCAGACGGTCGGCGGTGGCCGCCTCCGCTCCCGTGGCCATGGCCTGACCCTTCCCTCGGTTCTTCTGGTGGCACACCACCTTTACCCCCTTCGCCTCGGCCACCGCGGCTGTGGCGTCGGTGGAGCCGTCGTCGACGACGATGATCTCCGCCTCCTCTCCTAGATGGGCCTCCAGGTCGTCGAGCACCTCGGGGAGGGCCTCCGCCTCGTTGAAGGCGGGCAGGATCACCGACAGGCGGGGCTGGCCGGTCGGCTCAGCGGGCTCCGGCGACGGGGCGGTGGTGGGCCCCTCCTCCCATGTCGTGGGAGATGTCGGCGGGTCCGCTGTCGTTGGTGTTGCGGAGGTAGACCCAGCCGTCGGAGGGTCGGTAGAGGCCGAGGGTGTCGACCCCATCCCCGTCCCAATCTCCGACGAAGACGATGTCTCCCGGCTCCCCGTAGGTGAACTCGATGTCAGCAACTCCGGCGGAGTTGGAGTTGCGGAGGTAGACGAATCCGTTGGAGTTTCGCCGGAGGCCGGGGGTGTCGATCCCATCACCGTCCCAGTCTCCCACGAAGGGCACGTCGCCGACAACGCCGTAGAAGAACGAGTAGTCGGCAGCGCCCAGCCCGGCATCGCCCTCCCCAAGGTGGTTGATGATGTAGAACTTGGCCTCGCCGGGCCGGTATATGGATACGGTGTCGCAGCCGTCACCGTCGAAGTCGCCGGCGAGGGGGACATCACCGGGGTCGCCGAAGAAGAAGGAGATGTCGGCTATGCCCTGGGTGTTGGAGTTGCGCAGATAGACGTACCCGTCCGACTGGCGGTAGAGGCCCGGGGTGTCGATCCCGTCGCAGTCCCAGTCGCCCATGAAGGCGTAATCGCCCGGATCGCCATAGTAGAAGCTGGTCAGCGTGTCGTCCTCGTTGAGGTAGGTCCAGATCCCGGTGTGGGGATCATGCAGGACCGGCAGATCCACGGTGGGCGGCGGTGGAGGCGGCGGTGGTGGTGGCGGAGGCGGGGGAGGGGTGCCCAGACTGTTTCCGGTGACCGCGGTCACCTGGCCCGACTTGAGACCGAACGCCGAACGCATCCACCATCCCGGAACATCCACCGATTGCGACTCACCGTCGACGATCCCGGTGAACCGGACCACCGTCCCCGGAGGGCCGTTGACCAGTTCCACCGCGGTCAGATACTCGAAGTTCACCTGCCAGGCCTTGCTGGTTCCGGCCAGCGCGGCCACGATTACGTCCTCCCCGACCTCCTTGGTCCAGGAGGCGTTGGGGTTGACCGGGTCCGAGGACCAAGGGTCGGGCACCGACTGGAGATACGGATACGGCACCGACGACCCGAAGCCTCCCGTATTGGACTCGGTGACCCCCGACGTCGAAGACGAGTAGAAGGCTTCGACTATCCCGTTCTCGGTGAAGTCGGGGTCGGGGTGGGTTATCACCTGACCGGCCGTAGCGGTCGCAGCCGCCGTCCACGTCGGGCTCTGTTCCTGGTCCCAACCGATGTAGACCTGGTCGGCTGTGGTAGCCCGAACATGGCACCAGCAGATGTCCTTCCACTTGTCGGTGAGTCCTGGGTCGGCGAGGGTGCCGATCCGCTCGTAAAGCTCTCTCTGCTGAGCCTTGGCCAGGGCGTAGCTCCTGGCCGCTAGGGCCTGGGCCTCCAGGGCCGCCGCCGGCCAGTCCACGGGCATCTCGGCGATCCCCGCCACGTAGTCCTCGATCTCGATGGCCAGGCTGACATGGAAGCCGGTGGGTGCCTGACGGATCTTGATGGTCCCCTTGGCGTAGCTCCTTCCTAGATCGGGAAGCTCGACCCGGACTCCGGCCGTCTCGTCCCAGTCGATGCTCGCCTTGCAGTCCCCGGTGTTGCCCTGGGTGACACCGTTCAGCGCGAACCGGCACCCGCCTCCCGAGAGGGTCTCGAAGGTCCACACCTCACCGTCGTGGGGGGTTACCGATTTGGGACAGGGTCCCTCGCCGTCGCCCGCCTGGCAGAGAATCAGATCCCCGCCCCGGGGGATGAAGGTGAAGCTGGTGCGGTTCTGCAACAGGCCTACCCATAGCGGCTCGGCGTAGTTCAACAGGAAGCTGTCGGCAGGCAGAACGTCGGTCATCTGCTGGATCGAGGTGCCGGTGTAGTAGTAGGTGGCGATGTCGGCACCGGTGGTCGTCGGCTCGGCCACAGCCTGGCCATACGCCCCGTACTGGCTCAACCCCACGCCGTGGCCCCAGCCTCCTCCTTCGAAGGTCACACTGGGTCCCTCATGAGCCGCCACCGTTGGAGCGCCAACGATCAGGACCGCAAGAGAGGCCAGAAGCGCTGTGAAGAAGATCCGAGGAGAAGTCATGGGGCCTGATCGGTATCCGAGGGCACAGCACGATCTCATCGGCAGCTCGTGCCCGCCCCTTTACGTTAGGGGGATTTCAACAGGCCCCGGCGGCAATGGCGAATGGCGAAGTCGGCGCCATCGGGCGAACATGCCCCTCCGTGCCCTCCGACCTGCAAGCCATCGCCGATCCCCGACTCATCCTCCTCGCCTGGGCGGCGGGTCTCTCCCTCGCCGCCGGGTATGTGGCCTTCGTTCGGGTGGTCGGTCCCGGGTTTATTTGGCTCACCGCCTCCACCGCCGGACTGGTGGGCCTCGCCGGAGTGTTCGCCTCGGGTGCTTTCTTGGCCCGGGCCGGCCTGGTTCTTTTGGTGGTGGGGCTGATCTGGGCACGGGAGGGGCGCATCGCCGGACCGGCCCTTGTCCTCGCCGGGGTGGCCTACCTGGTGCAGGCCTCCGCCGCCGGAGGCTGGCTCCCTTCTTCCAGCGCGGCGGTGGCTCTGGGCGGGGTGACGGGGGAGATGATGCTGGGCCACTGGTATCTGGTGGACCCGCGGCTGCCCCGCTGGACCCTGCGCAGCCTGGCCGTGGCCGGGATGGCCGGCCTGGCCGCTGACGGAGCGGTCCTCTCCGTCTTCGGCTCCTTCCCCGGGGGAGGGCCCACCTTGGCCTTCTGGGTCCTGCTGGGTGCTTCGATGGTGCTGATGGCCGGAGTGTTGGGAGCGCTCCGCTATCCCGCCTACTCGGGGGTGATGGCCGCCACCGGCTTGTCCTATCTCGGGGTTCTGACCACCCTCGGGGCTGTCTTCATGGGTCGGGCCCTGCTAGCGGGCCTGGGACCCTTCGCCATCTGAAAAGGAGCAGACAATGGAAGTAGTAGCCGTAGCCGGTGAGGTCGACCTCGCCGACGCCGTCCTCATCGCCGGGGTCATGGAAGACCTCGTGCCTGCTCCCGGCTCCGAGGAGGCGGTGGAGGCCGTGGACCCCGCCTGGCTGGAGGTGGCCGGTTTCGAAGGCAAACGGGGCCAGGTTGTCGCCGTCCCCCACCCGGAAGCCTCTTCGCTGCTGCTGGTCGGCCTGGGCGACGAAGTCAGCTTCGAGGGCGTCCGGGCGGCCTCCGGTGAGGCGGCACGCAAGGCCAGGGCGACCAGGGCGGTGACCCTCCTCGCCAGGGTCGGCCTCGAAGACGCCACCCGGGCCGTGGTGGAGGGGTCGCTCCTCGGCGGCTACCGCTTCGACGCCTACAAGACCAATGACGACAACACCCGGGTGGAGCGGGTCGAGATAGCCGACGCCGACTCCGAAGCCCTGGCCCGTACGGTCGTCCTCTGCGAGGCCACCAACCTGGCCCGGGACTGGGTCAACACCCCCGCCAAGGACGAATCCCCCCAGGCCCTGGCGGCCGCCATGACCGAAGCCGCCACCACCACCGGGATCTCGGTCGAGGTCTGGGACCGGAACAAGATCGAAGCAGAGAACCTGGGGGCGCTCCTCGGGGTGGCCGCAGGATCCGACCGCGACCCGCAGGTGGTCATCTGCGACTACACCCCCGAAGCGGCTGTGGCCCACCTGGCCTTCGTCGGCAAGGGCATCACCTTCGACTCCGGAGGTCTCTCCCTCAAGACCCCCAAAGGCATGGAGGAGATGAAGGTCGACATGGCCGGGGCCGCCGCGGTGGTGGCCGCCACCGTGGCCATCGCCCGTCTCGGCCTGCCGGTACGGGTCACCACGATCACTCCCCTCACCGACAACGCCGTCGGCGGGGATGCCACCCGCCCCGGGGACGTGCTCCGTCCCGTCGACGGTCCCACCATCGAAGTCACCAACACCGATGCCGAAGGGCGCCTGATCCTCGCCGACGGCCTCGGGTTGGCCCGCCGCTACCAGCCCGACGTCCTCGTTGATGTGGCCACCCTCACCGGCGCCGCCCACGTCGCCCTGGGAGACAAGTACGCGGCGGCCTTCGTCTCCGACCCCGACCTCGCCGAGAAGGTCCTCACCGCCGCCTCGAGGGCCGGGGAGTACTTCTGGGAGCTGCCCCTGGAAAAGGACTACCGCAAGTTCCTCGAGTCGACGGTGGCCGACATCAAGAACAGCTCCTCCAGTCGCTACGGCGGGGCCATCGTCGCCGCGGTGTTCCTCTCCGAATACGCCGGGGATGGTTCCTGGGCCCACCTCGACATCGCCGGGCCCTCCATGGCCCGGGAGACCAGCGGGGAGCAGGTCAAGGGCGGTTCGGGAATCGGCGTCCGTACCCTCGTCGAACTGGCGGAGGCGATGGCTCGATCCGGCTGATACCGGGCCAGCTTCCCTAGCATTGCCGGTCAGTGCGTAACCGCTTCCTGCTTTCGTTGGGAATCAGCGATCTGATTGCCCTAGCGGTGTCCATCGGGGTGGCCTCCATCTTCGTTTTCGGCACCCCCTTCCCGTGGACGGCCTTCACTCCCGGTCCTGTCTGGCCGTTCCTCGGCTTTCTGGCCGGATCCATGATCGTGACCTCGTTGGTCACCGCCCAGATGCTGGGCCACGGGGTGCCCCGGCCCACCTACGGGCGGATGACGGTGATCCTGCTGGGCACTGTCTTGGTGACCGCCGTGCTGTTGGTCCTCTTTCGCGAGGTCTACTTCTCTCGGAGACTCTTCGCCTATACGGCCATCGGTTGGACGGTCCTCGCCGGGAGTCACCGCATGGTGCGCCGTCAGCGGCCCTGGACGGAGAAGATCGGGGTCATCACCAATGAGAAGGAACTCGCCGACGACCTCGACTCTGCCGACCACGCCGAAGTGGTGTGGGTGTTAGACCCGGCCACCGAGGGGCCCATCGATCTTCCCGACCGTGACATCACCATCGCAGTGGACCTGCGGGCGGTGCTGTCCGACCGGGTAGCCCAGTTCCTCTCCTCCTGCGACCTCGCCGGCTACTCCATCACCCCCTTCTCCTCCATCTACGAGGAGCACACCGGGAGAGTCCCCCTGGTACACCTGGCCGAGGGATGGGAGATCTCCGCGCCCCTCCTCGCCGTGGCCCACTGGATGCCGGGTAAGCGCGGCTTCGACGTGATCTTCACTGCTGTCACCGCCCCGATCTGGGTATCCCTCGGTCTGCTGGTGGCCGCCTACGTAAAGCTCGTCGACCCCGGCTTTTCCATCTTCCGCCAAGAGCGGGTGGGCCTCGGAGGTGAGACCTTCATCATGTACAAGTTCCGCACCATGTACATCGACGCCGAAGAAGACGGTCCCCGGTTCGCCCGGCACAACGACCCCCGCTTCATCCCCGGTGGGGCCTTCCTGCGCAAGTTCCGGCTCGACGAGATCCCCCAACTTTGGAACATTCTCAAAGGAGACATGAGCCTGGTAGGGCCCCGAGCGGAACAGGTTCCCTTCGTGGAGCAGTTCCGTAACCAGATTCCCTTCTACGAGCACCGCCACCTGGTACGTCCCGGGCTGACGGGATGGGCTCAGGTCAACTACGGCTATGCCGATGATGAGGCTGAGACCATCGAGAAACTCACCTATGACCTCTACTACGTCAAGCACATGTCCCCGGTGATGGACCTTCGCATCCTCTCCAAGAGCGTCTGGATCGTCCTCAGCGGCCGCGGCGCCCGATGAGCGCCACCGTGGTGGAGACCGAGCCCCGAGGTTTCCGGGCGCCCGGCACCACCTTCATGGTCGCCGGCGGGCTGATTGGTGCCATAGGCGCCTACCTGTTCCAGGTGCTGGGCGGGCGTGCCCTCGGGCCAGAGGCCTTCGCTCCAGTGAGCGTGCTCTGGACCACCTTCTTCATCCTGGCCACCGTGTTGCTGGTGCCCGTGGAGCAGTACGTGACCCGGGAGGTGGCCTCGGGGAGGAAGGCCATACCCCACGACCTGGTGCCCTCCCTCACCGTGGCCGGGATCGGCGCGGTGGTGGGCGGGGGTTTCGTGGCCTTCACCCTCGACTCCCTCTTCGAGAGCGACCCCGCCTACATCGCCCAGATCGCCCTGCTCATGGTGGGCTACGCCCTACTCATGGTGGGCAAGGGCGTCCTGGCCGGGACCCGGCGGTTCTCCTCGGTGGGATGGGTGTTGGTGATCGAGTCGCTGGGCCGGCTCCTCGCTGGCGTGGTGGCGGTTTTGGTCTTCTCCACCGCCGTCTCCTTAGGTTGGGCCATGGTGGTGGGGGGTTTCTCGGTCCTGGTGCTCGGCTGGTGGCGTCACGACACCGGCGACCCTCGCACCCCCGCTGCTCCGGCCCGGGGATTCCTCGGAGGCTACGTTGGGGGTACCTCCTCCTCCCAGCTTCTTCTCGGCGGGGCCCCGCTGGCGGTGGCCGCCCTGGGAGCCTCCCCGGCGCTGATCTCGGTGATCTTTGTCACCTTCACCCTCTACCGGGCACCCCTCACCCTCATCTTCGCCCTCCAGGGCCGGATCCTTCCCTATCTGGTGGGTCTGGTCCGCGACGCCAACCACATCAAGCTGGTGCGCATCGTCCGCCAAGTGGTCTTCGCCGGCGCGGCTCTAGTGTTGCTGGGCGGTCTGGTGGGATGGCTTGTGGGCCCGGAGGTGGTCACCCTCCTTTTCGGCGCCGAGTTCGCCCCCAGCTCCGCGGTCGCCGCTTTCGCCGCCGCCGGGGTCACCGCCGCGGCGACCGCCCAAATCGCCAGCCAGATCCTCGTCGCCGAAGGTCGGACCAAGCGGCTCGCCCTGGCCTGGGTGGTGGGGTTAGTGGTTGGAGTGGTGGTCCTGGTGGTGGTCCCTGCCGGTCCCGACATCCGGGTGGCCGTAGGCTTTGCCGCCGGCGAGGTGGCCGCCCTGGCGATGATGGCGGTCCTCGCCATCCGGCGTTAGGGCCGGGTGCTGATCCAGCGGCCGTGCTCCGCTGCCAGGGCAGGAGGGAACCGCCAGCGCAGCTCCTTGGGAACCACCGGGATGCGGTCCACCACCACCAGCCTCCCTGCCTCCGCCCGCACCAGACCGGCCCGGATGAGGAGGGGGAGGCTTCTGGGCAGCCGCACATCCTCTCCCTTGACGGCAGCCCGTACCAGACGGAGCAGCTCAGCTACCGCCCCTGGACCTATGGCGGCCACCCAGAAGCGCCTCACATAGGGATCCGAGGCCTCGAAGCGTCCCGGCCCCGGTTCCAGTACCACGGGGACCACGGGGCGAGTCCGGGCCGTGGGTCGAACCGAAGCGCCCGCGTCTGCTGCGGCTTGTGTTTCGGGAGGACGAGCAAGGCCACCCACGGGCGCTTCGGACGACATGCCCTATCTTCTACAAGATAACGTTATCTCCCGTCAAGTGCTGGTAGATAGGGCGCGAAAGAAATCGTTCTGTGCGGGTCTGTGGGCCAAAACGGTCCGTAAACCCGCACAGAAAGTTATTCCACAACCGTTCTGTGCGGGTCTTCAGGCCAAAACGGTCCGTAAACCCGCACAGAAAGTTACCCCTAGCCGTCCGCCAGCTTGCCGATGGAGACCACGACGGTGGCGGAGTCGGTGATCTGGGTGCCCGGGGCGGGGT
>JBHHWH010000090.1:0-8959 GCA_046756405.1 Acidimicrobiia bacterium
TGTGGGCGGGGGACCTGCTACGCATGTACGAGAAGTACGCCGAGAGGCTCGGCTACAAGGTGGAAACCCTCGAGGAGTCGCCCTCGGAGGTAGGGGGCTACGACAAGGTCACCATCGCGGTTAAGGGACGGGGCGCCTACTCCCGGTTCAAGTATGAGGGAGGCGTGCACCGGGTGCAGCGGGTACCGAAGACCGAGTCCCAGGGGCGCATCCACACTTCCACCGCCACCGTCGCCGTACTCCCCGAAGCCGAGGAGGTGGAGGTCGAGATCGACCCCAACGACGTCCGCGTCGATGTGTTCCGCTCCACCGGTCCCGGGGGGCAGTCGGTGAACACCACCGACTCGGCGGTACGTATCACCCACCTACCCACCGGCCTCGTCGTGAGCTGCCAGGACGAGAAGAGCCAGCGTCAGAACAAGGAGAAGGCCTTCCGCATCCTCAGGGCCCGTCTCCTCCAGGCCGAGCAGGAGCGGCAGAGGGCAGAGGTCGCCGGGGAGCGGCGCACCCAGGTGGGGACCGGAGAGCGCTCGGAGAAGATCCGCACCTACAACTTCAAGGAGAACCGGGTCACCGACCACCGCATCGGGCTCACCGTCCGCCGTCTCGACCAGGTGCTGGAGGGAGATCTCGACCCCTTCGTCGAAGGCCTGGCGGCCCACGACCAGGCGGAAAAGCTAGCCGCGTCGACTCCGTGAGCGAGATCAGGTCCAGGCATTTCCTGCGGGAACGCCGCGGAAGTGTAAAACTCTGGGGGATATGGGTCTTCTCCCGCCCCACGAGCTACGCCGTCTCGATGCCCTGGCCAGCCCCGACCGACCCTTGGAGGAACTGATCCGTCGCCGGGTGGAAGGCGAGCCCCTCCAGTACATCGAAGGGTCTGCTGCCTTCGCCGACCTGGAGCTGGTCGTTGACGAGAGGGTGATAGTCCCGAGACCGGAGACCGAGGGCTTGTTCGAGATCGCCACCAAGATGGTCCGCCACCCGACGGTGATCGTCGACCTGTGCACCGGCTCCGGCGCCCTCGCCCTCGCCCTCAAGAAGACCTACCCCAACGCCTCGGTGTTCGCCGTGGACCTTTCCGAGGAGGCTATCGAGGTGGCCACCGCCAACATGTACAAGACGGGACTCTCCATCTACTTCGCCGTTGGCGACCTCTTCGATCCCCTGCCCGCCTCGCTCCTCGGCGAAGTCGACCTGCTCGTCGCCAACCCCCCCTATGTAGCTGAGGCCGAGTACTCGTCTCTTCCCGCTGACGTACGTCGGGAACCGAAGATGGCCCTGGTGGCTGGACCGACCGGATTGGAGGTGATACAGCAGATCGGCGCCTCGGTTTCGCAGTGGCTTCGGCCCGGTGGCGTGGTCATCTGCGAGATCGGCGAGACCCAGGGGGCACCAGCGGTCGCCTGCTTCGAGGATCTGCCGGCGGTGATCCGCCAGGACCTCAACGGTCGGGACCGCTATCTGGTCGCCGTCAAGCCCTGATCTCGGTAGTGGCTCCACTCCCGCCGGTGTTCGGATTCTTCGGATACTGTTGAGCCATGCCTACACCGAGGAGTTTCGAGCCGGAGACCCTGTCGTTGCATGCGGGTCATCACCCCGACTCCGAGACCCGGGCCCGAGCCACCCCGATCTACCAGACCGCCTCCTTTGTCTTCGAGGACACCGATCAAGCCGCGGCGATCTTCAACATCGAACGAACCGGCCACGTCTACTCCCGGCTGACCAACCCCACCAACGCGGTGCTCGAAGAGCGTATCTCAGCTCTGGAAGGAGGTGTCGGCGCCGTGGCCACGGCCAGCGGCCAGGCGGCGACCCATCTCGGCATCGCCACGATCCTGAACGCCGGCGACCATATCGTCTCCTCGCGGTCGATCTACGGCGGCAGCCACAACCTGATGGCCTATACACTGCCCCGCTTCGGGATCGATACCACCTTCGTCAATCCTCGGGACCCGGAGGCCTTCCAGGCTGCCATCAGGCCCAACACCAAGCTCGTCTTCGGTGAGACCCTGGGCAACCCTGGCCTCGAAGTGTTGGACATTCCGACCATCTCCGACATCGCCCATGAAGCAGGGATTCCGCTGATGATCGATGCCACCTTCACCACCCCCATCCTCAGTCGTCCCTTCGATCTCGGCGCCGACATCATCGTCCACTCGGCAACCAAGTTCCTCTCCGGTCACGGGGTGATTATCGGAGGGCTCCTGGTGGACGGTGGGACCTTTGACTGGGAGACTTCAGGGAAGTTCCCCACCCTGACCGAGCCCTACGAGGGCTTTCACGGACTCGACTTCGTCGAGGAGTTCGGTCCCGCCGCTTACATCACCAGAGCACGCAAAGAGGGTGCCCGCGACTTCGGGGCGTCCATGGCGCCGATGACCGCTTTCTTGATCCTCCAGGGCATGGAGACCCTCCCGATCCGGATGCGCCAGCACGTGGAGAACGCCCGCCGGCTCGTCACCTACCTGGACCAGCACCCGGCGGTCGAATGGGTCCGCTATCCGGAGTTGGAGTCCCACCCCGATTACAGGCTGGCCAAGAAGCTCCTACCCGACGGGTGCGGTTCGGTGTTCAGCTTCGAGGTGAAGGGCGGTCGTACTGCCGGGCAACGTTTCATCGAACGGCTCGAGCTTGCCTCCCATCTCGCCAACGTGGGTGACGCCAAGACCCTGGTGATTCACCCGGCCAGTACCACCCACCATCGCATGGACAGAGAGGCGCTGGAAGCTGCGGGGATCACCGAGGGGCTGATTCGGATCTCGGTGGGCCTGGAGCACATCGACGACATCATCGCCGACATCGACGCCGGTCTACGGGCTTCGCAGAGGAGTTGAGGCTGTGGAATTCACCGTCGACGGCCGTTCCGTATACGCCGCCACCGGGCACAGTCCCTGGGACGACCGTAAGGACTCGGTGGTGTTCCTCCACGGTGTGGGTGCCGACCACACCGTCTGGGTCCTACCCACCAGGTTCTTCGGCCGTAAGGGGCGCAATGTTCTTGCCCTCGACTTCCCCGGCAGCGGAAGGTCCGAGGGTCCTCCGTTACCGACCATCGAGGAGTTGGCCGCCTGGGTGGTCGAGGTTCTCGACGCGGCTGGAATCGACAAGGCGGCTATCGTCGGCCACAGCATGGGGGCGCTGGTATCTCTGGCTGTGGCAGCCACCCGCCCCGACAGGGTGCGGGGTTTGGTCCTCTTAGGGGTGGCCTCACCGATGACGGTCAGCGACGAGCTGTTGGACAACGCCAAGCGGAACACCTGGGACACGGTCCAGATGATGAACCTGTGGAGTCACAGCCGGAGAGCTCAGATCGGAGGCAACGACGTTCCCGGGATCTGGATGCTCGGCCTCAACCAGCGCCTCCTCGAACAGGCTAAACCGGGCGTGATCTATGCGGGGCTCAAAGCCTGCCATGAGTTCGCTTCGGGCGTCGAAATGGCCGGAGTCGTCACCTGTCCGACGCTGTTTCTGCTGGGTAGCAAGGACCGGATGACACCGGCGTTGCGGGCGAAACCCCTCATCGACGCGGCTCCCCAGGCGCGGAGCGTGGTCTTTGCCGATACCGGCCATGCCCTGCTGGCGGAACGTCCCGACGAAGTCCTCGACGAGCTGATAACCATCGTCTGAGCCATGCCCCTGATTGCCCACAACGGGCTTCCCGCCTTCGACCGTCTCCGTTTGGAGGGACGTGACGTTGTATCCCCTGACGAGATGGACGGTGGACTTCCCTCGATCCGTATTGGACTGCTGAATCTGATGCCCGACGCCGCCCTCGAGGCCACCGAGCGCCAGTTCATCCGTCTCGTAACCGCCTACGACCAGGAGGCCAACCTTTACGTCTACCCCTTCACCCTGGCCGCCGAGGCGCGCTCCCACGAAGCCCGGGCCCACATTCGAGCCCACTATTCGACCTTCGAGCAGCTGAAGGAGTTTGGCCTAGATGCCCTGATCATCACCGGCGCCAATCCGGTCCACGTCGATCTCGTCGAGGAGGCCTACTGGACGGGGATGGTCGAGGTGCTGGATTGGGCGGTCGATGGGGTCCGGTCGACGATGTGTTCCTGCCTGGCCGCCCATGCCTATATCAGGCATCACCGGGGGATCAACCGGACCAGGCTTCCCCGGAAGTGTTGGGGTGTCTTCTCCCACCACGTCGTCTCCGATCATTTCCTCCTCGATGGTGTAGTGGCGCCAGTCGAAGCCCCCCACTCGCACTTCTTCAACCTGACTGCCGAGGACTTCGAGGGGTCGGGGGCGAGGCTGCTGATGGTGGGGGAGCATGATTGTGTCCACATGGCGGTCAGCGACGAAGAAGCGAGCTTCGTCTTCTTCCAGGGCCACCCCGAATACGACGGGCTCAGCCTGCTCAAGGAGTACAAACGGGAGGTCAGCCGGTTCTTCGCCGGTGTCAGGGAGGACTACCCGCCGTTCCCCGAACAGTATTTCGATCCCGATGTGGTCGAGCTCCTCGCCGAGTATCAAACAAGGGTGGTCGAAGCGCGCGCGGAGGGCAGGGAGATGCCCGAGTTTCCCGAGTCGGCGATCTCGATCGCCGAACCACCAGCCTGGTCAGCGGCCGGGATGCAGATCTACAGGAACTGGCTCGCCGAAGTGAGCCGTCGGGCCGGGTCGTGATCGAAGAGGCGACAGAGGCCATCGCCGAGGGGCTGGTGGTGGGCCTCCCCACCGACACCGTCTATGGGGTCGGCGTCGACCCCCAAAACGAGGAAGCAGTGACCCTCCTCTACGAGCTGAAGGGCCGCCCCGCCCACAAGCCGGTGGGCCTGTTGGTTGCTGACGTCGCCCAGGCTCGGGAGATAGGAGTGTTGACCGATGCAGCCGCCGACCTGGCCGAACGCCACTGGCCCGGTGCCCTTACCCTGGTGGTCATCCCCCGCGTGGTTCTCCCTGATTGGGTCGGACATCGCTATCTCCGCACTGTTGGGATAAGGGTCCCCGACCACCCGGTGGCCCTGGAGCTGTTACGACGTACCGGTCCCCTGGCGGTGACCTCTGCCAACCGTTCCGGGGAGCCGGAGGCGATGAGCGATGTCGACGCCCGGGAGATCTTCGGCGACCAGGTGGCCGTCTACCTGGAGGGGGAGTGTCCAGGAGGGGAGCCCTCTACGGTGGTGGACGCCACCGGCGCCACCTTGGTGGTGCTCCGGGAGGGACCGGTGAAGGTTTGACGGGTATCGTCGGTGTCATGATCTCCACCGAACTCATCGAAACCGTCGACCCGGACATTGCTTCCCTGATCCGTAAGGACTTGGAGCGGCAGAACTCGCATATTCATCTGATCGCCTCGGAGAACTTCGCTTCGGTGGCGGTGATGGAGGCCTCCGGCTCGGTGTTCACCAACAAGTATGCCGAGGGTTATCCGGGCCGCCGCTACTACGAGGGCTGCCAGGTGGTGGACGAGATGGAACAGCTCGCCATCGACCGTGCCAAAGAGCTCTTCGGCGCCGAATACGTCAACGTCCAGCCTCATTCGGGTGCCCAGGCCAACATGGCGGTCTACTTCGCTCTCCTCGAACCGGGGGACACGGTGCTGGGGATGCGTCTCGACCAGGGTGGACATCTCACCCACGGCTCTCCGGTGAACTTCAGTGGGCTCTACTACAACTTCGTCGCCTACGGGGTGGACCCGGACACCGAGATCATCGATATGGACGAGGTTCGTCGGCTGGCCAAAGAGCACCAGCCCAAGATCGTCCTCGCCGGATACTCCGCCTACTCCCGTGCCCTGGACTATGAAGCCTTCCGGGAGATCGCCGACGAGATCGGCGCCGTCTTCATGGTCGACGCCGCCCACTTCATCGGCTTGGTGGCCGGCAAGTCCCATCCCAGCCCGGTGCCCCACGCCGACGTAGTCACCGGCACCACCCATAAGGCGCTGCGGGGCCCTCGGGGCGGGCTGATCCTGGCCCGGGAGGAGTACGAGAAGGACTTCAACAAGGCGGTCTTCCCCAACGCCCAGGGAGGCCCCCTGGAGAACCAGATCGCCGCCAAGGCGGTCTGTTTCCGCGAGGCGCTCCAACCATCTTTCCACGAGTACACCGAACAGATCGTGGCCAACGCCAAGGCCATGGCAGAGACCGTTCAGTCCCGTGGGGTGCGGGTGGTCTCCGGGGGCACCGACAACCATCTGTTCCTCATCGACCTCCGCTCGGTGGACGAGGAACTGACGGGCAAAGAGGCCGCCAGGATGCTGGACGGGGTGGGGATCACCCTCAACTTCAACACCATCCCCTTCGACCCCCGACCTCCCTTCCGGGCCTCGGGTCTGCGGATCGGTACCCCGGCGATGACCACCCAGGGGTTCACCGAGGAGGGCGCCGCCGAGGTGGCGTCGCTGATCGTTGACGCTCTGGAGAGGCGCAACGACGAGGCGGCGCTGGCCAAGGTGGCAGCTCGGGTCAGCGAACTGGCTGTCGAGTTCCCTCCCTACCCGAAGGACTTTCCGGGACACGTATAGGAGAAAGCAGGCAGGATTTGGCCTGAATCTCCAGTCTCAATACCCTTTGGGCTTCCCCCACCCACCCCCCTCCGTGAAGCACGAAACCACCAACGAACAGGTTCACTCCATGGTGAACGAAGGCTGGATGCACGGCGGCTCCTTCGTCAGCTCCATCCTCGCCGGAACCCTGCTCGGATACTTCCTCGACCAGTGGTTGGGGACCGCCCCGTGGCTGGTCATTACCGGCGTGGTACTGGGCTCCTACGCGGGTTTCGTCAAGATGTGGCAATACACCAAGAGTCTCAATGACCAACCCCTCGACCGCTGACCCAGCCGTTGTGCCGGTGGAGAGCATCCTCGCTCGTCACACCGCCCGGCGCGCCCTTTACCTAGGGCCGCTGCTGGTCCTCATCTTCGGGATCACCGGAGGCTGGGAGGGGGCTTGGAGTGCCGCCCTGGGGGTCGGAGTGGTGGTGGTCAATTTCCTGCTGGCGGGAGCCATCCTCTCGATTTCCGCCAAGATCAGCCTTGCGGCTTATCATGCCGCCGCCCTGTTCGGTTTCTTCCTGCGGCTGGGCTTGATGGTCCTCGCGGTCGTGCTGGTGGCGCGGTTCGTGCCGATCGACAGGCTCGCCTTCGGGATCACCGCCGTTGTGGGCTATCTGGCCCTGTTGGCCTGGGAAGCCGTCGCCGTATCTAAGGGACGAGAAAGGAATCTGGATTGGACAACCTGATCATCGCGGCCCCCGAGTGCGATCTGACACAGCCCGTGTGCGCCCCGGAGAACGTGTCGGAGCTGTTCGTCCTCACCACCCGGCTGTTCGGAACGCCCATTACGCGGACCATTTTCCTTATGTTCCTGGCGGCGTTCATTGTGGTCGTTCTCCTGTATGTCGCCTACCGGAAGCCGCGTCTGGTGCCCACCAAGTTCCAGGCCATGATCGACACCCTCACCGGCTTCGTTCGCGACGAGGTAGCGGTCGGGATCATCGGCCCGGAGGGCATCAAGTACTACCCGTACCTGCTGGCCCTATTCCTGTTCCTGCTGGTGGGCAACCTCTTCGAGATCACCCCCTTCGTCGTCTTTCCGATCACCTCCCGGATGGCCATTCCCGGTCTCCTCGCGGTCGTAACGTGGTTCATCTTCGTGATCGTGGGCTTTGCCAAGAACGGGTTCAGCTACTTCCTCGACATCGTCTGGCCCAAGTCGGTGCCGGTGGCGCTCCGGCCTCTGGTGGGACTGATCGAACTCTTCTCGATCTTTCTCATCAGACCCTTCTCTCTGGCGGTGCGGCTGCTGGCGAACATGGTGGCGGGCCACGTGATGCTCACCATCCTGCTCCTCACCGGGTTCATCTTCACCATCAACATCCCCGAATTAGGCCTCAAGGGGGTATTCGGGCTGGCCTGGTTCGCCCTGGGCATCGCCATCTTCGTGTTCGAGATCATGGTCAGTGTGCTCCAGGCCTACATCTTCACTCTTCTCAGCGCCGTGTACATACAGACTTCGGTTCACCCCGAACACTGATGGTTAGAAAGCAGATCGGATGAGCCAAGAGAGGGAAAGGAAAGACAAGTAATGGACGCAGTTCTCGCAGTTGTGAACGCAGCGGTGGTCCTCGCCCAGGAGGCTGGTGGTGGAATCACCGGAAACCTGAGCGTCGTCGGATACGGTCTGGCCGCCATCGGCCCCGGCATCGGTGTGGGCATCGTCGCCGGTAACGCCGTACAGGCCATGGCCCGCCAGCCGGAGGTGGCCGGCATGCTCCGCACCACCATGTTCCTGGGCATCGCCTTCACCGAGGCGCTGGCCCTCATCGGCTTCGTGCTCTTCTTTCTCGGGTAATGATGCTGTTCGCCCAGATAGCCCTGATCGCCGCCGAGGAGGCCGAGCCGGCTTCCGGGGGCCTGGAGATCCTCCTTCCCCCGCGGGACGAGCTGATCGCCGCCCTCATTGCCTTCGCCATCGTCTTTTTCTTCATCTGGAAGTGGGCGGTGCCGGCGATCAACCAGGGCCTCGAGCAGCGTCAATCTGCCATTCAGGGCCAGCTCGAAGAGGCGGAGAAAGCCAAGGCGGAAGCGGAGAGCTTGCTCGCCGACTACCGGGCCCAGCTCGCCGAAGCCAAGGCCGAGGGCAACCGGATCATCGAAGAGGCCCGTCAGACCGCTGAACAGCTCAAGGCCGACATCCTGGCCAAGGCCGAAGACGAGGCCGGCCAGATTCGGACCAAAGCCCAGGAGGAGGCCGCCGCCGAGATGGAACGGGCCCTCACCGAAGCTCGAGCCCAGGTAGGAGACATCTCCGTGGAGCTGGCCTCCAAGTTGGTCGGTGAAGTCCTCGACGCCGAAGCCCATCGTCAGCTCATAGACCGATACCTGGCGGATTTGGAGAAGCTGTAAGTGGACGATCGGATCACCGGGTACGCCGAAGCCATCTTCACCCTCGCCAGGGCGGAGGGTGAGCTGGAGCGGGCCGAATACGAGCTGCGAGCCGTG
>JBHHWH010000091.1:0-8782 GCA_046756405.1 Acidimicrobiia bacterium
GCGTGACCGAGCAGTTTGACCTGCGCGTCGTTCCGGTGCTCGTACAGGTGGCGATCGAGCTCCCGCTCATCGCCATCAACGTGCAGCGGGCCGGCCCCTCGACGGGCATGCCCACCAAGCCGGAGCAGGCCGATCTTCTCTTCTCCCTCTTTGGCCGTCACGGCGAGTCTCCCCTCCCGGTGCTGGCGGTACCGTCGCCGGCCGAGGCCTTCGAGATGGCCCTGGAGGCGGCCAGGATCGCCATCAAATTCATGACCCCGGTAATCCTCCTAAGCGACAACTACGTCGCCAACGGATCGGAGCCCTGGCATCTCCCCGACCTGAGTGAGATCCCGGAGATCGAGGTGAAGTTCGCCACCCGGCCCAACGGTCCTGAAGGCAGGTTCCTCCCCTACATGCGTGATGTGGAGACCTTCGCCCGCCCCTGGGCAGTCCCGGGGACTCACGGCCTGGAACACCGGGTGGGAGGTCTGGAGAAGGAGTCAATTACCGGCAACATCTCCTACGACCCCGACAACCACCAGCTCATGACCGACACCCGGGCATGGAAGGTGGCCAACATCGCCAACGACATCCCACCGGTAGAGGTCGAAGGCGACGACGACGCCGAACTGCTGGTCCTCGGTTGGGGCTCGACCTTCGGGTCGATCCGGGCCGCTGCCCGTCAGGCTCGGGCCCGGGGAGCCAAGGTGGCCACCGCCCACCTCAACTACCTCAACCCCTTCCCGGCCAACCTTCAGGAGGTCCTCACCTCTTACGAGAAGATCCTCATCCCCGAACTCAATACCGGTCAGCTCCTCAAGCTGATCCGGGCCGAGTTCCTCATCGACGCCACCGGACTGAACAAGGTCGCCGGCGAACCCTTCAAGGTTGCCGAGATCACCGAGAAGATCCTGGAGATGCTGAAGTGACTTCCGTGTCCTACACCCGTGCCGACTTCCAGACCGACCAGGAGGTGCGCTGGTGCCCTGGCTGCGGGGACTACACCATCCTCGCCGCCGTCCAGCAGTTCCTCGCCTCTCTGGGACGACCCCGTGAGGAGTTCGTCTTCATCTCGGGGATCGGCTGCTCGTCACGCTTCCCCTACTACATGAAAACCTACGGGATGCACTCGATCCACGGCCGGGCCCCGGCCATCGCCACCGGCGTGGCGCTGGCCAACCCGGATCTCTCGGTGTGGGTGATCACCGGGGATGGTGACGCCCTATCCATCGGAGGAAACCACCTCATCCACGCCCTCCGGCGCAACGTCAACATCAAGATCCTGCTGTTCAACAACCAGATCTACGGGCTGACCAAGGGCCAGTACTCCCCAACCTCGGAGGTCGGGAAGACCACCAAGTCCTCACCGTGGGGGTCGATCGACTACCCCTTCAACCCGGTCTCCCTGGCCCTCGGCGCGGAGGCCAGCTTCGTGGCCCGGACCCTGGACATGGACCGCAAGCTCACCCAGGAGGTGCTCCAGGCCGCCTATGAGCACAAGGGTGCGGCCTTCATCGAGATCTACCAGAACTGCAACGTCTTCAACGACAAGGCCTTCATCCAGGTGACGGGAAAAGAGGAGCGCGTTCACAACCGAATCGACCTCGAACACGGCAAGCCCATCGTCTTCGACGAGGGGAGGAAAGCGGTGGTGATCCAAGGGGCCCACGCCGAGATCGTCGACTCGGCTTCGGTGGACCCCAAGGCCATCCTGGTACATGACGAGAAGCGAGCCAACCCGGCTATCGCCTTCGCCCTGAGCCGGCTCTCCCACGGCCCCTTCGGCCCCACACCTCTGGGCATCTTCCGCAACGTGGAGCGTCCCACCTACGAGTCGGAGCTGGAACATCAGATCGAAGAGGTGGCCGAGAGGCTCGGGCCGGGAGACCTGACCAAGTTGATTCGCTCCCACGGGACTTGGACCGTCGACGCCGACGGGAACACCAACGGCGGTTGAGGCCTAGCCGGCCACCCGTCTGCGGATCTCGGCCACTTGAGCGTGGACAGACGCTGGACCGCCTGATCCGGGCGTGACCCGCGCCCTGACCGATGTCGCCAGATCGAGCCGAGCCAGGTCCTCCTCTTCGAACTCTTCGGCTACGGCGTTCAGGTCCTCGACGGTGGCCCCGTCCAGGGTACGGCCCTCGGCCTCCAACCGTGCCACCAGCTCCCCTACCTTGCGGTGGGCCTCACGGAAGGGAACCCCACGAGCTACCAGTATCTCGGCGAGGTCCAGAGCGACGGTCTCGGCGGCGGGTGGCGGCGGGTGGAAGCTCACACCCCTCAGCATCTCGCCGAGGGCTTCCACCGAGGCGGCCAGGGTGTCGTCGGCGCGGAAAACCACCCCCTTGTCCTCCTGGAGGTCCCGGTTGTAGGCCAGGGGCAAGGCCTTCTGGAGCACAAGGATGGCGGTCAGATCGCCTATCACCCCGGCGGAGCGTCCCCGCACCAGCTCGGCGACATCCGGGTTTCGCTTCTGGGGAAGAGCTGAGGATCCGGTGCTCACCTCATCGCCCATCGTCACCCACCCGAACTCGCGGGTGGACCACAGAATGAGCTCCTCCGCGAGCCGAGACAGATTCACCATCGCCTGGGCGCAGCAGAAGACGTACTCGGCTACGAAGTCCCGGGACGCCACCGCGTCTAGCGAGTTGGGCATCACCCCGTCGAGGCCCAAAGCGGCGGCCACGGCCTCAGGGTCGAGAGGCAGGGACGAGCCCGCCGACGCCCCGGCTCCGAGCGGTGAGACGGACAACCGGACCACAGTGGAGGAGAAGCGCTCCGCGTCTCGAAGGGCCGCCCAGGCGTGAGCCAAGAAGTGGTGGCCCAGAGTTGTGGGCTGGGCCTGCTGGAGATGGGTGTAGGAAGGGACGACGGTCTCCGCCTCCGCTTCGGCGAGGTCAGCGAGGAGGAGAACGAAGCGGCGCAGCCGGCTGGCCTGACCCTCCCCCGACCGCCGGAGATAGAGACGGAGGTCGAGGGCCACCTGGTCGTTACGGGATCTTCCGGTGTGAAGCCTGCCTGCCACCTCCCCAATCAGCTCGCGTAGACGCCTCTCCACAGCGGTGTGAACGTCCTCATCGGAGCCGACGAACTCGAAGTTCCCCGCCCGTGCCTCCTCCAGGATGGTCTCGAGACCCTCCACGATCCGATCGGCGTCATCAGCGTCGATGACACCTGACTCGCCGAGCACCGTCGCATGGGCGATGGAGCCTTCGACGTCCACCTCGAGCAGCCTTCGGTCTGCGGGGTCGGCAGTGAACTCCCAGAGGGACGGCGCGAGGGAGCCGTCGAAGCGCCCTCCCCAGAGGGTCACCCTTCCTCTCCCGAGCCGTAGCCGCGGATGCGGAGGGCGTTGAGGGATATGAACCCGGCGGCGTCGGCCTGCCGGTAGACGTCGTCGGCCTCGAAGGTCACCGTCTCCTCGCTGTAGAGGCTGTTCGGTGACCGACGGCCGGTAACACCCACCGACCCCTTGTATAGGAGGAGACGGGCCTCGCCGGTAACAGGGAGCTGAATGTGATCCATCGTCGCCTGGAGGGTGTCCCGTTCGGGAGAGAACCAAAACCCGTTGTAGACGATCTCGGCGTAACGCTGAGCCATGGCGTCGCGGATGCGCAGCACCTCGCGGTCCAGGGCCAGCGACTCTACGGCGCGGCGGGCCGCATGGAGCACCGTCCCTCCCGGTGTCTCGTACACCCCGCGGCTCTTCATCCCCACGAAGCGGTTCTCGACGATGTCGATCCGCCCCACGCCGTGACGGCCCGCCCGCTCGTTGAGCCGGGTGAGGAGCTCCACCGGGCCCAGCGCCTCTCCGTCCACGGTCACCGGGGTTCCCGACTCGAAGCCGACCACCACCTCCTCGGGCTCGTCGGGAGCCTCCTCGGGATCGACGGTCATCCGGAACATGCCCTTCGGCGGAGAAGTCCAGGGGTCTTCCAGAACTCCGCCTTCATAAGAGATATGGAAGAGGTTGGCGTCCATCGAATAGGGCGCCTCCTTGGTGACGGGTACCGGGATGCCCCGGGCCTGTGCATAGGCGATCAGCTCGGCGCGTCCATTGAGCTTCCACTCCCGCCAGGGCGCGATCACCCGAAGGTCAGGGGCGAGAGCCGCCGACGCTAGCTCGAAACGAACCTGGTCGTTGCCCTTGCCGGTGGCGCCGTGGGCGATGGTGTCCGCGCCAAAACGGCGGGCGGCCTCCACCAGCCCCTGGGTGATGATCGGTCGAGCCAACGAGGTCCCCATCAGATACTCACCTTCGTACACGGCGGCGGCACGCAGGGCAGGCAACACGGCGTTGACGACGAAAGGCTCCCTGAGGTCGTCGACCACCGCCTCGCTGGCTCCCGTGACCAGTGCCTTCTCTCGCGCTTCGGCTACCTCTTCGCCCTGGCCCACATCGGCGGTGTAGGCGACCACCTCCGCCCCATACTCTTCCTTCAGCCAGGTGAGGATCACCGAGGTGTCCAGTCCGCCCGAGTAGGCCAGTACAACTTTCACGTTCAACTCCAAAGTCTCAGAGAAGGCGGAAGCCCCGCCTGTTGCCCCAACACTGCCCGATCAGATCGCGGTTTACAAACGGCTGAGCGCGGTTTTTCGGCCCGCAAGGCATCCGACCATGCCTCCCCCACGCGTGCCCCCACCCATCGCCGTCGCTGTTCTCCTTGTCGCAATCGGGATAAGAGCGGGCAGCGGGATGCTGGCGGTGCGGAGGGCACGACGTGCGGCCGTTCTCGAGCGTTGGGTGGGTGCCCACCATCGGAGCGAAAGCCATGACCTGGTGGTCGTCGCAACAGCCACGCCGATAGCGATGAGCTCTTCTGTTCCCCGGGCGCAGATCATCCTCTCCACCGGCCTGGTGGAGTCCCTGCGGCAGGACGAAGTGGAGATGGTGGTACGGCACGAGCTGAGCCTTATCAAGGGCCGCCACCACCGATACCTGGAGCTGGCCACCGTCATCGACAACACCCTCGGCTTGCTCCCCCTCGTACGATCTTCGACCCAGGTCCTGCGGCTGGGGTTGGAACGCTGGGCCGACGAAGAAGCGACTGGACCGGATCCGGCTGCGCGGCGGGCGTTGCGTTCGGCTCTTCTTCGCACCACCGGCCTCCAGGTAATGCCGGGATATTCCAGCCTCGGAACCCCCGAGATGCTCACCCGGAGAGCTACGGCCCTGACCGAGCAGCCGGTTACCAACAGGATCCGCTGGTGGCATCCCGCGGTCGCCTCGGCGGCCGTGGTCACGGCGACCACCGCGGGAGCCTCGTCGCTCGCAGTGCTCTCAGTCTCGTTGACTTCGGCTGGCCTCTGCTACCTGTAGCTCTCGAACGCCCTAGATCCGCTGCTGGGGCCCTAGGTGTTGCGGTACCTGATCCGACATCCCTAATCTGATCCGGCGTGTGGAGCGCGCTCCCAGTGCGCTGGCTACACGGCAAGGGAGGAAGAGAAAGGAACATATGGTGAAAAGGACCAACTCCCGATGGCGGTGGTGGGCGATCCTCGCGGTATTCGCGATGGTGGTCGCCGCCTGCCAGACGGGGGGCGAGGAGCCGACCGCGACGACCGAGGCCCCAGCGCCTACGCCGACGACCGAGGCTCCTACGACCCCAACTCCGACGGAGCCATCCGCTCCCGAAGGGTTCACTTACAACACTGGAATCATCAGTGACCCGACCACGGACAACGTGTGGGCGTACCTGGACACCGAGTCCGACGTATACAACAGCTACGTCCTGGCGAGCCAGGGCGTTTCTTTGTACACGCTGGCCCTGCCCACGTACACCCACGCTCCGGTGGCAGCTGCTCCGGTGGACGCACCCAAGGGTGAGGCCGCCGGTGACAACTGGGTCTTCACCTTCAACACGGTGAAGGATCTGGGCCTGGGAGGTAACTTCCTTGACATCTGGCCCATCGCCAGTGAGGACGACCCAGCCACCGAGGAGAACGAGTTCTCCCTCGGTCTGGTCAGTGTCGAAGCCCCGGACGACATGACCGTCGTCTTCACGTGGAACGACCAGCCCGGTCTGGCGACCTGGCAGTTCGGTACCGCCTTCGCACCGGCCTTCCCGGAGCACTACTGGAAGGACATCGTCGCCGACGCCGCTGAGGCGGGGGACCTCTACGCCGTACCAGGCCTTAGTTCTCCGACTTTCGGTTCGGACGTAACCGTCGAGCGTGAGCCCGGCGCCTTCGTTCGTAACGTGGTCAACGAGAACTACTCCTACAAGGGAGCGCACTACAAGGTCTACGCCAACGGTGCCATCGAGTTCTCCCACCCCACCCTCGGAAGCGAGACCTGGGGCGGTGACCCGTCCGGCGAAGTGCTCGTCGAATATGACGAGGGCCCGTTCATCTCGGACATGATCTTCAACGTCTACGGGAGCCAGGACGCCGCGGCTCTGGCGCTGATCAACGGTGACATCGACTACTGGCTCAACCCGCTGTCGCTGTCCCGTGGTCTGCAGAGCCAGTTCCTCGCTGCCGAGGACCTCGAGGTCGTGGCCAACGCTGGAACGGGCATGTTCTACATGGCCTTCAACACCCGTCGATTCCCTGGAAACAGCTTGGCTTTCCGTCAGGCCGCTGACTGCATGATCGACAAGGAGTTCGTGGCCGAGAACGTGCTGGCCGGAGCTGTCATCCCCATGGACAGCACTGTCGCCCCGGGTAACGCCTTCTGGCACAACCCGGACGTCAAGGCCACCTGCAAGGGCATGACGCAGGAAGAGCGGCTCAACCGGGCTGTCGAGATCCTGGAGGCCGACGGCTGGACATGGGACCAGAAGCCCGAGTTCCTCGGTGGGCGTGACGACGTCCAGGAAGGCGTCGGTCTGACCGGTCCCGACGGCACCAAGGTGCCCGAGATCGACCTGATCGCCCCTGGACCCGGTTACGACCCGATGCGGGCCACCTACTCGCTGTGGATTCAGAACTTCCTCAACGACCTGGGCATCCCGGTAAAGGCCAAGCCCACCGGTTTCACGACCATCGTGGACCAGGTGTTCGGCCCAACCGACTGGGACATGTACATCCTGGGTTGGGGTCTGGGTACCTTCCCGGACTACATGGGTGCGTTCTTCCACTCAGCGGGCGACTCGGCCAAGGGTGGCTTCAACACCCCGGGTTACTCCAACCCCGAGTTCGATGAGCTGTCCGACGCGTTTGACGCGGCGACCGACATCGAAGAGGCGCGGCAGCTGCACTTCAAGATGCAGGAGATCATCGCTAGGGACGTTCCCTACGTGGTGCTGTTCACCAACGTGCAGTTCGACGTGTTCAGGAACACTCTCGAGTTCCCGTTCACTGAGTTCCTGCAGGGCATCACCGACGGTGGCGCCGGCCTCCGTAGCCTGGTGAGGAAAGCTCAGTAACTGCAACCGACATCTAGTAGCAGAGGAGGGAGCCTTAGGGCTCCCTCCTCCCTTTATTGGTCGCATCGGCTACCTCTCCCGAGGGGTGGGAATAGGAATCGGGCCTGTGTTAACGTCACCCCGCCCCGCTCAAAGCCGTTCGTCTACCGAGGGAACAGACCTACATGGCCCGCTACATCCTCAAGCGCTTGGCGCAGATGTTTGCCCTCTTCTTGCTATTTCTGGTCCTCACCTTTCTCGTCCTTCAAGCGCTGCCCGGCGACGCTGTCGCCCAACAGTTCGCCACCAATCCCAACCTTCCCCCGGAAGCCCGTGAGCTGGCCATTGCCAGGCTCGGTCTCGACAAGCCGATGTGGAAGCAGTTCACCGACTACTTGATCAACTTCTTCCAGGGTGACCTGGGCTTCAGCTTCTCTCAATACCCGAGGCCGGTGGTGGACATCATCGCCGAGCGCCTCCCCCGTACCCTGGTGCTGTTCACCACCGCCATCGCCCTCATCTACTGGACCGGCTTCGTCGCCGGCAAGTACCTCGCCTGGAGGCGCAACATGAGGGGTGAGATGCTGATCACCGTCACCGGCGTCACCCTGTACACCGTTTTCTACCCCTGGTTCGCCATCCTCCTCATCTGGTTCTTCGGTGTGAGGCTGGGATGGCTACCGCTGAACCAGTTCCTCGATCCATCAAAATGGATCAACACCGAGTTCGCCGGCCGCGCCAACGACGTCTTCCTCTGGATGACTTATTCAACAGGGCTGATGGTTCTGGCTCTGTTCACCGCCAGCCGTATCGCCCGGCGCCTGGAGGACATCAGGGTCGCACGCCTGGTCAAGGCGGCGAGTTTCGTAGTGTTCGTCGGGACCTACGCCTGGTGGTGGTACAACCACCCCGCACTCCCCTTCGCCCTGGACATCGCCTACCACATGGTCCTGCCCCTGATGACCCTCACCCTGATCGGCTTCGCCGGGATCATGCTCCTCACCCGCAGCTCAATGCTGGAAACGATGAAGGAGGACTACATCCTCACCGCACGCGCCAAGGGGCTCCCCGAGAAGGCGGTGCGGGATAGGCACGCCGCCCGGACCGCTCTCCTCCCAGTAACCACCAGCCTCGTTCTCGCCGTCGCCTCGGTAATCGACGGCGGCGTGGTCACCGAGACTGTGTTCTCCTGGCCGGGGATGGGCCAGCTATTGGTCTCCTCAGTGGTGCTGAACGACACTCCCCTCGCCCTCGGGGCTTTCAGCTTCGTAGGGGTGATGGCAGTTGTCGGCCACCTGGTGGCGGACATTCTCTACGGTTTCCTCGACCCCCGGATCACGGTTTCGGCCCAGGGTTAGGAGAGATACCAAGACCATGACCAAGACCCAAGACAACCCAGACCTCTTCACACCCGAAACCCAGGAACGGCTCGGCGCGGTGATCGAGGA
>JBHHWH010000092.1:0-8655 GCA_046756405.1 Acidimicrobiia bacterium
ACCGGTACACGGACGCTCGGGCCATGTAGCTCCTCAGCCCTCCTCGGCCTCGGATTCTGGTTCCGGCTCCACCGGGGCTACGGGACGCAGCTCCTGGGTGTCGAAGAGCCTCGACTGCTCCGGCGAGCGGCGGCCGAGCCGAGCCAGCCTCTCCGGGGGCTCCGTGACCTCGATCATGGCTTCGCTCGCCTCCCGCCAGGATTGACCGAGAATCCGGGTCCGCCAGAAGTGTCCCAGGAGGATGCGAACCGCCGCCGTCGTCGGGACGGCCACCAGCACTCCCAGGAGGCCGGCCAGTGTGCCACCGACGATGAGGGCGAGGACGATCACCAGAGGAGACAGGTGCACCCTGGTCCTCTGGACAAGCGGGGTGATGACGTGGTTGTCCACCTGCTGGATGAGAATGAAGATCAGCACCGCCCAGACAGCCTGGATGGGGTTGCCGCTGAGAAGGGCCACGATCATCGCCAGGGCCCCGCCCACCACGGGACCGACGAAGGGAACCAGGTTGAGGATCCCGGCGAGGATCCCGATCAGCAGCCAGAAGGGCAGGTCGATGAGCCACATGCCGAAGCTGGAGGCGACTCCGACGATCAACGCCACCAGGAGCTGACCGCGCACGAAAGACCCGAGGGCGGATACGACTTCGCTTCCGAGAAAGGAGACCTCATCCCTATACCTGTCGGGGGTGAGCTCCACGGCGCTGGCCTTGAAACGCTCCAGGTCGATAAGGATGTAGACCGCCAGAATCGGTGCTAGACCTACCACGACAATGGCTTCGGTGACCCCTCGGATGAGCTGTCCGGCTCCGGCGCCGAATCCGAAGAGCAGGTTGCGCAGGGTCTCCTGATTGGTGGGATCGGCAAGCCAATCCTCGATGGCCCCCTGGCTGATCAAAGTATCCAGGTCGTACCCAAGCCGGGCCGCGAGTCCTCTCAGCCAGTCGAAGATCCCCAGGTAGAGGGCGGGAAGTTGATCAACGAACTCGAGGGCCTGCTCCCGGACCGTGGGGAAGACCAGGGCCAGGATCGCCACCACCAGGGCGAGGAGGACGATGAGAGAAAAGAGGACGGATACGGGCCGGGGAATGCGCAAGCGTTCGAACGCTCCGACCACCGGATCGAGGAGAAACACCAGGCCGGCGGCGAAAGCGATCGGCAGCCAGATGACCCGGACGGCGCCGGCGATCTGGATGGCCGTGAAACCGAGGATCACCACTCCGACGGCGATCCAAATGATCAGCGCAGCCTTTTGGAGCCGTTCGGAGGTCACTGTCCGGCGAGTGTAACTAGCCCTCCACCACGGTGACAGTGGAACCCACAGAGACGACTACCTCCCATCCCGCACCCGCGGTCGGAGAGCGCCAACCTTCATCGAGCCGTTCCCAACGCCCCGGGACAAGGGCTTCGCCGGTGATCTGTGCCGGAACACCCTCTGGTACTACCAGCTCGAAGCTGCCCGTCAGCAACACCTGGGCTCCCGGAGACGGAGACGACCCCAGCACGACCACACCTTCTCCCACGGCGCCGAACGACGAGACAGAGAGGTCGGAGAGGTCGGCGTCTATCCGCCCCGACAGCCCAACGTTCCACTCCACTTCCTCGGCGAGGCGAATGTCCCAACCGGCGAAGGTGTAGGGACCGGGGTCGGGTCGCGGCTGAAGTAGCACGGCCACCAGGGGTGCTGACTGCGAGCCCTCCGGGTTCCCCCCCGCCGGCCGGTACTCCTCGGTGGCCTCTGGGAGGCCAACCTCCCCTCCCCACCGGACCGGCTCCACCTCGTAGAGGAAACGTGACCCGGAGCCGAGGTGAATCTCCCCGTCGATGCGCGCCTCGAGGAGGCCCTGGCGTACTTGGCCTACCGGAGGGCCCACCAGCCGCACCTCCCCCGAGGGCATCAAGGACCAACCCTGGAGGTGACCCATGAGGAAGGCCACGAAGGCGATGAAAGCCACCACCGGGACCAATCCAGAAGCTCGTAGCCGCCCCAGTCGACGACCTCGGGCCAGAATTGTCGCCACGACGACTCCGAACCACACCGGCCACCACGCCGCCAGGTCCAGGTACAGGGAGCGGCTGAGAACCCCCGAGCCGACAGCGACCAGCATCGCCGCCAGGACTCCGAGGGGCAGGACCCAGATGCGGGGGATCCGCAGCCCCGACCCGGCGGCCCGGCGGGTCATTCCTGATAGCCGGTGCCCAGGATGATGACCACATCGGCTCCGGGGAAGAGGTCCTGTTCCTCAGGGGGAAGGGGCTCCACCCGGGCGTTGAGGATGAAAGCAAGCAGTTCATTGGCCTCCCGGGAGAAGCCGTCCCGGTACCAGATACGCGAGGGAGCCAGTTCCGGCTGGTAGTTGTCAGCGGGAAGGGTCAGGTATCCGGCCGCCTCCAGCTTCTCGGTGAGTCTCCCTGCAGCCCCGGCAATCCCCACCGAGTTGAGCACGACCACCCTCACCTCCCCCGGAGAACGCACGGGGATCGTTGTCGAGCTGGTGGTCGTCGGCGATGAAGTTGTGGTCACCGCCTGGGTGGTGGTCGTCTCCCGGGGAGCAGTGGTGGGGGCGGTCGTCGAGGAACCTGCCAAGGGAGGTGGGGATGTGGTGACCGTGGGACCGTCGGCGAAGATGAGCAGGAGGAAGAACACCGCGGCGCCCACGAGAAGTATCCCGGCGATCATGATCGCCAGGTCCCGGTAGAACCCGTAGGACTGCCCTGAGGCGTGTTTTCCCTTACCTGTCATCATCAGACCGCCTTCTTTTCTCCTCCGCCCTGGACGAGGATGCGCAGCACACGTTTAACGGTCAGCGGGTCGTATGCCAAAGCGGCGGGCTCTCCGACCAGGGCCCGCAGCCGCTCGTAGTACGCCGCGGCGGTCAACCCCAGGTCGAGCTCGATAGCCAGATCCTTGGGGCCCGCCTCGACCCACCACGCCCTCTCAAAGTCCAGGATCGCCCGGTCCAACTTCGTCAACACCGCCAAAAGCGTATTGACCCCTGCCCCCGGGTCTACGGATTTAGCGCGAACCTAATGCACCAGGGCCCGGATACGGACCTGACGGCGAGCAGCACGGGCTTGTAGCTTTGGAGCCGGGTGTCGGGATCGAACCGACGACCTGCTGTTTACAAGACAGCTGCTCTGCCACTGAGCTAACCCGGCGTGCGAACCCTCATTATCTCAAAGGCTGCCAGCGCGGCGGTAACCGAAGCGTTGAGACTTTCGCTTCCCTTCACCATCGGGATCGACACCAGCACATCGCAGCGCTCGGCGACGAGCCGGGAGAGGCCCGAGCCCTCGGCTCCCACCACCACCGCCACCGGCTCGGTGAGAAGCTCGAGTCCGAACAGATTCTCTCCGGCGTCGGCCTGGAGGCCGACCACCCACAGACCGGACTTCTTGAGGCGGCGTAGGGCTTCGGGGATCGAGCCCACCACCGAGACCGGCAATCTTTCCAGGGCTCCCGCCGCCGCCTTGAAGGCCGCAGCAGAGAGGGGGGCGGCCCGTCGCCCCGAGACCACCATGCCAGTCAACCCCGCCGCCCTCACGCTGCGGGCCACTGCTCCCAGGTTGTGGGGATCTTCGATGTGGTCGAGGACCATCACCGCGGCACCGGGGCCGGCCAGCGAGTCGAGGGTCACAGCCACGATGGGACGGCAGTCGGCTACGACCCCCTGGGGAGCGGTGGTCTCCGCCAGGGCCCTCACATCGTCGACCAGACGGACCCTGCTCTCCCCGACTGAATCGACCAGCTCGCGTATCACCGCCCGGTGCCGCCGCCCCTCCTCGACGTACAGGGTCTCCACACGCCCTGCGGCCGCTGCCGCGGACACGGCGTGGAGGCCTTCGACCCTACTTCCGTAGCCAGCGAGTCCCATCGGGCCCGTCCTCGAGGAGCACGCCCACCGAGGCCAGCGCCTCCCGGATGGCATCGGCCTCGTCGAATCGTCTCTCTGCCCGAGCCCGGTTCCGCAGCTCCACCAGAGCTTCGATGGCGTCCACCCCTCTGCTGTCGACGCCGAACCGCTCCGCCACCTCGGAGACGTCGAGGTCACCGGCGGTCGGGCCCTGGGCGTCGTCGATGCCCAACACGTCGACGATCACCTGGGCCGCCCCCGCCAGGTTGGAGGCGTCCCCACCCGCATCGAGGATCCGGTTTCCCTCCCGTACCAGGTCGAAGAGGAGAGACACCGCTTGGGGGGTACCGAAGTCGTCGTCCATCGCCTCCTGGAACCTTTCCAGGGCTTCGGGGTCCGGCATACCCGGCGGGACCCGCTCCCGGAAGCGGTCGAGGCGGTCCAGAGCCTCCGTGGCTTCGGTGAGGAGGTCCTCGGAGTATTCGATGGGAGACCGGTAGTGGGCCCGCAGGTAGAGCATGCGCAGGGCCCGCCCACCGTAGGTTTCGATGATCGTCGCCAGGTCCACCACCAGACCTGTGGACTTGGCCATCTTCTCCCCGCCCAGATTCACCATGCCGTTGTGGAGCCAGTAGCGGGCGAAGGTCTCCCCGGTCGCTCCTTCGCTCTGGGCGATCTCGTTCTCGTGGTGAGGGAAGATGAGGTCGGTACCTCCGCCGTGGATGTCGAAACCCATCCCCAGGTACTTGGTGGCCATCGCCGAGCACTCGATGTGCCATCCGGGCCTTCCCGGCCCCCAAGGGGAGTCCCACCAGGGTTCCCCGGGTTTGGCTGCCTTCCACAGGGCGAAGTCGAGGGGGTCGTGTTTCGCCTCGTCTACTTCGATGCGGTGACCGGATCTCAGTTCATCGGGATTGCGGCCGGAGAGCTTGCCGTAGGACTCCAGGGACCGCACCGAGAAGTAGACGTCGCCGTTGGCCACATAGGCCAGGCCCCTATCCATGAGCCGGGCCACCAGGTCGATGATCTCGCGGATGTGCTCCGTCGCCTTAGGTTCGACGTCCGGCTTCGCCACCCCGAGGCCTTCGAACGTCTCGGCGAAGCGGGCGGTCATCTCCTCGGCCAGTTCCTCTACGCCGACACCGGCCTCCGCCGCGGCGGCGATGATCTTGTCCTCGATGTCGGTGATGTTGCGGACGAAGGTGACCTCTAACCCCCTCCAGGCCAGGTAGCGCCGGATCACATCGAAGGCCACCGCCGAGCGCCCGTGACCCACGTGGGGTTCGGACTGGACGGTGGGACCGCATACGTACATGCCCAACTTCCCCTCATCCCGTGTCTCGAGGGGAACCATCCCGCGATGGAGAGTGCTGTGAACCCGGATCATCGTCGGATGTTAAGACAGGGCGACGACCGTGACCACGGCCACACAGGCGATCCCCTCCCCCCGGCCGATGAAGCCCATCCCGTCGGTGGAGGTGGCCTTGACCGACACCGACCCTGCCTCCAGGCCCAGGGTTTCGGCCAGCCGAGCCCTTATCGCCTCCCGGTGGGGAGCCACCCGGATCCCTTCGGCGGCGACGGTGACATCGACCTGGGCTGGAGCCCAACCCGTATCGGCCACTCGGGCACGCACCCGGGAGAGAAGCTCCATGGAGTCAGCCCCTTCACTGGCGGGATCCTCGGCGGGGAAGTGTTCCCCCAGGTCGCCGAGGGCGGCAGCCCCCAGAAGAGCGTCGGAGACGGCGTGAGCCAGGACGTCACCGTCGGAGGTGGCCGCGACCCCGACCTCCTCCGAGACGACCACACCACCGAGGAGGACGGGAGGGTTTTCATCGAACCGGTGGGCGTCGAAGCCCCAGCCCACTCGGGGGGTAAGCCCCTCGGAGCTCATTCCTCTACGAGTTCCACCTTGGGAACGGCCCGGTCGAGCTTCTTGATAGCCTCCTCCTCGGAGACCCCGAGGCTGAAGGCAAGTTCTGAGGAAAGGGTCGTCCGGGCCTTGGACAGCATCCGCTTCAGCGCCGGGCTGATCCCCTTGGTCTGCTGGGCGTAGGAGAGGTCACGGACCACCTCGGCCACCTGGAAGATGTCTCCCGAGGTCATCTTCTCGTTCAGCACCTTGTACCAGCGGCTCCAGTTCGCACCCGCCTCATCCGGCTCGCTCTTCAAGGCGCGGAGCACCTCACGAGCCTTGGTCTTGGAGATCACCGGGCGGACCAGGTCGTCCGCCTTTTCCACCGGGATCATCACCGTCAACTGTTCGGTGGCGATCTCGAGCACGAAGTAGTCCTTGCGCTCGCCGTCGAAGGTCTTCCTCACCTTCTTGACGATGGTCGCCGCCCCATGCTGGGGATGGACGACCTTTTCACCCACAGAGAATTTCGAAGTAGCTGCCATACGCGGTGGCGGAGTGTACCCCCGACCGAACTCAATCCGGCACGGGCTCCCAGTCGTGGGCTGTGGCCTTGAGGCGATCGAAGAACGCCTTGAGCTGGCGGGCCCGGGTCTCACCCACGCCTTCTACGTTGGTGAGCTGAGATTCGGAGGCCTGCAACAGCTTGGGCAACGAGCCGAAGTAGCGAACGATGTCCTCCTTCACCGACTCGGGTAGCCGGCCCACCTGGGAGAGGACTCGGTAACCACGCGGCTGCGCCGGCTCGTCGAGATCGGGGAATCGCAGCTCCTTGGCCACGGTCGGGGGATCCTCGAGATCGGTCCCGTTGAGGGTCGCCAGCCTCTCCAGGGCACGCTCCACCGACCCCTTCCTGAGGGGCTTGACGTAGTCCTGGATCACCGCTCGCTTGGTATGAGGAATGCCGGAGAGGAGATCGTTGAGCTGGAGGGTGAGAATCCGGCCTTCGTCACCGAGGGTGAGGGTCCTCGACGCCACCAGCTCTCCCAGCCGTTCGACGACTACAGCCCGCTGGATCACCGTGACCGCGGCCCGGTAGGTCGCCAGCCCCGAGACCTCCAGCCGGGTGAGTCGTGTCTCGGCTTCGTCGAGGCGGGCCCGCATCCGGTCGAGGCTCTGTAGCTCCTGGTTTACCCGGGCAGCCACCTCGGTGGGCGTGGCCAGTTCGATCTTCTGGCCTTGGTAGAAGAGCGTGGCTACTCGCCGCCCTTCGCTGACCGCCACCACCGGCTTCCCGGTTTCGTGGGCTAGCCGCTGGGCGGTGCGGTGACGGGCGCCGGTCTCGTCGGTGGGAATCGAGCCGTCGGGGGTGAAGTGGACGTTGGCCTGGAGGATCGTCGCCCAATGATCGTCGAGAACTACACCGCCATCCATCTTCGATAGCTCGGCGAGTCTCGCCGGAGTGAAAGAAGCACTCTGGAGCTTGAAGCCTCCTGAGCTGACCTGAGCCACCGTCTCGTCGTAGCCGAGAACGACAAGACCGCCCTTGCCCTGCTGGATGATGCGGTCGAGGGCAACCCGCATCGGCGTGCCCGGGGCAAGTCGTTCCAGGGTGTCGGTCAGAGTCGGAGCGCCCACGGACTGCAGGCTATCACCCCTGAACCGCACCGTCCCTCAAGCCGGCGGCAACCAGAGCGTCAGCCAGCCGGATTGGCTGTCCGCCCGTGGGAGCAACGCGCCGGGTGAGGCCCATGCGCTCCAGCTCCTCTACTCTGCGTCCTTCGAAGGGGACCGACCTCACCTCTCCCGCCAGGCCCACTTCACCGAAGGCTGCCACACGACCCAGGGGACGGTCCAGGTAGGAGGAGGAGATGGCCAGGGCCACCGGGAGATCGCAGCCCGGCTCTTCGAGACTCCACCCGCCGACGACGTTTACATACACCTCGCGATCCGAAATCCCCAGTCCAACATGACGTTGGAGCACCGCCAGTACCTGGTTGACCCGGGAAGGGGCGAGGCCTCGGATGGAACGGCGCGGCTGGGCCTGATTGGTAGGGACGATCAGGGCCTGGATCTCCACGAGAATCGACCTGCGTCCTTCGACGGTTGGGTAGATGATTGTGCCAGCCACGTCCGGGGCCCACCCGTCGAGGAACAGCTTCGACGGATCTTCCACTTCGACCAGCCCTTCGGAGCGCATCTCGAACATCCCCACCAGATGGGTGGCACCGAAGCGGTTTTTGGTGCTTCGCAGAGCACGCAGCCCCCGGTCGGGATCTCCCTCCAGGTAGAGGACCACATCCACCATGTGCTCGAGGATCTTGGGCCCGGCCAATCCCCCCTCCTTGGTCACATGCCCTACCAGGACCACGGTGATGCCTGTGGTCTTGGCCAGTCTGATGAGCCGGGCCGCGCTCTCCCTCACTTGGGACACTCCACCGGGGGCGGCGACGATTTCGGGAACTCCAACGGTCTGAATCGAGTCGACCACCAACAGCTCCGGACGGGTCTTCTCGGCCAGGGCGATGATGGCGTCGACATCATCGTCGGCAGCGAGCTCGACAGACGCCGATTCCACGCCCAGTCGCCGGGCTCGCAGGGCGACCTGGTGCACCGACTCTTCGGCACTGGCGATGAGGGCGCGTGCTCCGTCCTGGCCGAGACTCCCGGCGAGCTGCATCAGCAGCGTCGACTTCCCCACTCCGGGCTCCCCGCCCAACAGGATGACCGACCCCACTACGAGACCTCCGCCTAGGACACGGTCCACCTCGTGCCAGCCGGTGAGGAGCCGAACGGTCCGCTCCGCTACGGCCGTATCGACGGGAACAGCCGATGCGGGCGAAGCCTCAATGGACGGATGATCGACCCTCTCCACCAGCGGCTCGGGGGAGCCGCACTGGGGGCAGAAGCCCATCCACTTGGCGGAACGATGCCCGCAGGATTCGCA
>JBHHWH010000093.1:0-8505 GCA_046756405.1 Acidimicrobiia bacterium
AATCGCTCTGTCTCCCACCAGTTCGGTAACTCCTCGGATCACTCTCTCGGCACAGCGCACCTGGTCCACGTACAGTCGCTTTCGCTTCTCGGCATCGGAGGCGCTGTGGACTGGGGCGACCACTGCCATGTGCCCCAGACCGCCATCGCGCCGGTACTCGCAGTTGCTGTCGAGCCGCAATGGAGCATGGGGAAGAAACAGGTGGACGAACATGATCTCGGGCTGGTCGTTGGACAGGTAGCTCTCCAGATCAGACTCCAGCCATGCAATGGAATTGAGGTTCGCCGGGGCCATGGCCTCGACGAGAGCTGGGATCGGAAGTGCTCCAAAGAGGCTCCTCCGCACCGCAGTCGCTGTCGGCGTGTCGGGCCAGACTCCTCTGATGCAGATGTCCACGTAGCGGCTGCACTGGGCACCGGACCAACTGGATTCGACCATCAAGAAGCGATAGCCCTGGGATTGAAAAGCTTCGACCAGAGGGTTATCGCCTCGGATGGCCCTCAACAGATCTGCCCACTCGGCGTCACCGGCGCTCTGTCCCTCGAGCAACGGGTAATCCATTCGATAGAAGCTGGACAATGAAAGATGGGTGAAGTTGTAGTTGGCGGTCATGGAATCCGACACACCGAGCCCCGCGGTCCGGAACCGGTCCAAGTAGATGCTGTCGTAGTCGTAGAAGCGCTCCAGCACAGTCGACGATCCGAGGGCATCGAAGACCAGGATCAGCACGTCGGGAGTCTCTTTGAACTCGCCCACCGCCACGGCTGCGGCTGGCTGCACCTGCGATTCCGGTCTGGAAAGCATGCTCTTCCCGGCCAGGCCAATGGGCGTCAAGAGGGCGAACAGCACCGCCCACGAGGTGAGCCATTGGTATGTCGGAACCCCGCGCAGTCTGTAGGCGACGATGGCCAGAATCAGCGCCAAGGCCGACATGCCTGCTACGCCACCGGGCGTATCCCTCATCAACGTGCCCAATGACCCGATAGCGACCATGAACCAGAACACAGCGGACGTGACACCTCGGGGCTCACCCCCCCACCAGACCGCCAGCAACCATGTCCCCAGCGCCAGGACCCACATCAAACCAGACCAGATGAGAATCCCGTCAGGGAAGCCGACCTCGACAAGGTTGACTGCCCAAACCCGCATCGGGGTGAACAAAGCCGCTACGAGGAGGGCGGCCGCCTGCCAGAGCCTGGGAAGTCTCCATTTTCTGCCCGCTGCCATCACTTCCACCCACCGAAGCGTCCCAATTGAGAGGCGAGCGACGTACTCACTTGAGTGGTTGCCCCTCTGACCATTGAACGACAGGCTATCGAGACACGCCCGACCGTCTATGGTTCTTGAGTTTCCTCATCCCGCCTCGGCCACCTCGCGCAGCTCCCTACGTAGCTCACTGATCTCGTCCCGCAGCCTGGCCGCATACTCGAACCGCAGGTCTTTGGCCGCTTCGTGCATCTCCTCCTCGAGACTCAGGATCAGCCGGGTCAGGTCCTCCCCCTCCAGGTCCAGAGGAGCCCTGGGGCTGACCTCGCGTCTCCTCCTTTGAGCCGCCGGTGCTTCAGTCTGAACCAGCTCCAGGATGTCGCTGATCCGCTTGCGGACGGTCTGGGGATCGATACCGTGCTCCTCGTTCCACTCCTGTTGCAGTCTCCGTCTTCGGTTGGTCTCGCTGATAGCCCGCTGCATCGACGAAGTGACCTCATCGGCGTACATGATCACCTGGCCGTCGACGTTACGGGCAGCCCTCCCGATGATCTGGATCAGGGAAGTCTCTGAACGTAGGAAACCCTCCTTGTCGGCGTCGAGGATCGCCACGAGGGAGACCTCGGGCAGGTCGAGGCCCTCACGCAACAGGTTTATCCCCACCAGCACATCGAACTCACCCAGGCGCAGCTCCCTCATGATCTGGACCCGCTCCAGGGTGTCGATGTCGGAGTGCATGTAGCGGGCCCTCACCCCCATCTCCAGCAGATAATCGGTGAGGTCCTCGGCCATCTTCTTGGTGAGCGTGGTCACCAGCACCCGTTGGCTCTGCACCGCCCGCTCCCGGATCTCGTCGAGGAGGTCGTCGATCTGGCCCTTCGTGGGGCGAACCACCACCTCTGGGTCTACCAGGCCGGTGGGGCGGATGATCTGCTCCACCACCTGAGTCGAGTGGGTGAGTTCGAACTGGCTGGGTGTGGCGGACAAGAAGATGGCCTGGTTGGTCCGCTCCAGCCACTCGTCGAAGCGGAGGGGGCGGTTGTCCATCGCCGAGGGAAGGCGGAACCCGTGCTCCACCAGAGTCTCCTTTCGGGATCGATCTCCCTCATACTGCCCTCCGATCTGGGGAATGGTGACGTGGGACTCGTCGACGATGGTCAGGTAGTCGTCGGGGAAATAGTCGAGCAAGGTGTAGGGGGCTTCCCCTGGGGCTCGACCGTCGAGGTGCCTCGAGTAGTTCTCGATGCCGGAGCAGAAGCCCACCTCCCGCATCATCTCCAGGTCGTAGTTGGTCCTCATCCGCAGCCGTTGTGCCTCCAGGAGCTTCCCCTGGGCTTCCAGCTCCGCCAGCCTCTCCTCCAGTTCAGCCTCAATGCCTGCCACCGCTTTGAGGAGACGTTCCCTCTCGGTCACGTAGTGGGTGGCCGGGAAGACGAACAGCTCGCTCAGCTCCTCCACCACCTCCCCGGTGACCGGGTTGAGGCGGACCATGCGCTCCACCTCGTCGCCCCAGAACTGGACCCTGACGATGGTCTCCTCGTAGGAGGGGAAGATCTCCAGGGTGTCGCCGCGGACCCGGAACTTCCCCCGGATCAGGTTCATCTCGTTGCGTTCGTACTGGATGTCCACTAGACGCTTGATCGCCGCCTCTAACGGGTATTCCACTCCCTGCACGAGACGAAGCAGCTGCCCTTCATACTGCTCGGGAGAGCCGAGACCGTAGATGGCAGACACAGAAGCCACGATGATCACGTCCCGCCGCACGAGCAGCGCCGCGGTGGCGGCGTGGCGCAGGCGGTCGATCTCATCGTTGATGGTGGCGTCCTTTTCGATGTAGGTATCCGTCTGCGGGAGGTACGCCTCGGGCTGGTAGTAGTCGTAGTAGGAGACGAAGTACTCCACCCGGTTGTTGGGGAAGAACTGTCGGAACTCGTTAGCGAGCTGGGCGGCCAGGGCCTTGTTAGGCGCCAATACGAGAGTTGGTTTCTGGACCCTTTCGATCGTCCAGGCAATGGTGGCCGACTTTCCCGACCCGGTAATCCCCAGCAGCGTCTGGAACCGGTCACCCCTGTCGACTCCGCGGGAGAGGGAGTCGATGGCCTTGGGTTGGTCACCGGCGGGATCGAAATCAGAGACGACCTTGAAGTCGGGCACGAAGCGGAGAGTACCGCCACCTCCCCGACAGCCGTCCTAGCCGGGGAAGCAGAGCCCGTCTCCGTCCACCGGCAGCCCGGGGTCGCCGGTGAGGGGGAGTTCGGACCCGGCCCGGACGAAGACCGCCGCCAGGGCGTCCTCGTAGGCAAGGACCCAATCGTTTTCCAGCCTCATGAGGGCCGCACCCCCGGAACCGGCGGGAAGCAGCACCAGGTCGGGGACACCGAAGTCGAAGACCCGGTCCCATTCACCGCGACCTGCTTCGAAGTCGAGGTTGGCGGCCAGCACCTCCGGGGAGTAGACGGTCTCCCGCCTTCCGTCGATCGACACCTGCACCCGGGGCCCGAGATGCCAGATCACGTATTCTCCCCAATTGAACGGCACCACCGCCCTTCCCTCCACCCCCGACCGTTTCAGGGCGTCGACGGCTCTCACCGGGAACTCGAACTGTGCCGGCTTGATCCGGATGCATCCTTCGGGCCTGTCGATGTAGGACCAGGAAAGGTAGCCGGCCAGGACCAGAGCCGCGCTGATGAGGACCGGCGCCTTGGGTACCGAGCCCCTCTCAGGCTTCTGTTTCGTCCCGAGAACCGCCAGGTGGGTCCCCCCTAACACCACTGCCGCGGGAACCATCACCTGGAGGTGTCTCATGGCGAGGAGCGGAGCCACCACCAGGGCAATCAAGGGCAGAGCGAAGCGAACCTGTAGGTTCCTCCGGTCCACCCAGAGCGCTGCCAAGACAGCAACTGCAAGACCGATGTAGGCCAGGCCCACCCCTGATGTCAGGTCGACCGGGCGCCATTCGACGATCTCGGGTCGGTCCACGGTGGTAGTCCTCACCAGAAAGAGGAGATGCGCCAAGCCGTTCGGGTTGAGTCCCAAGGCCAGCACGGAGCCGAGAAGACCGGCCACCGGCCACCAGCGGGTTCGGTCGCGCACGGTGAACACATAGAGCAAGGCCCAGGTTCCCAGCACCGCGATCCCGGCCAGAACCCCTCCGTGAAGGTTCACCCACATCGCGAACAGAAGTGGAAGCGCCAGCAGCCACCGCCTGTCGCCTCCCTCCACCTTCCTGATCACAGCGACCAGGGCGGTGAAAGCGACCAGGGTGAAGAGCTGCGGCCGGAAGGTTCCCAGGGTGGGGATGAGGACCACCACGCCAACCAACATCACCACGGCGACACGCACCGGGTGGAGCCCGTCGCGCACCAGCCACCAGAAGAGAAAGGCGACCACCCCGACAGCGATCGCGGCCTTCAACGCCGCCAGCCCGTAAGCGCCCCTTGCCTGGTAGACGGCGGCCATGACCACCTCGGATAGCCACTCGTGGTTGAACCAGCGCTGGCCTTCTGTCACATACGAATATGTGTCGGTGCTCAGATAGCCGCCGAATCGGATCTTGTCCTGACCGAAGCGTACGTGTCCCCAGAGGTCCAGGTCAGCGACGGTGATCCCAACGCGCAGAACAGTCATCGCGGCGACTACCGCGGCCAGGACAGCCACCTCCGAGGACGAAAGACGCTTACGAGAAATCGGAGGCAACTTGGGCATTGACTAGTCGATCAAGGAAGCGACCACGTCAACGGTGCGTCTCAACTGAGTCATCGACCCGTGATTGGGAATCACCATGTCAGCCGCGGCCAGCCACGCCGCCCGTGGGGGCTGGGACTTCATCCGCGCCAGCGCATCGTCGTGAGCGAGCCCTCTGGCGACCGCCCGACGCAGTCGAACAGCGTCGTCGGCATCCACCACCATCCGACCCCAACCTTCTCCCAGGTCCGCCTTCAACAGCGGAATCTCCACCACCGCTGGACCATCAAAACCCTCCACGAGTCGCCTGATTCTGCCGAAGATAAGGGGATGGGTTATCGTCTCGAGACGTCGAAGCTGTGCAGGATCGTTGAAGACGATTCTCGCGAGTCGCGCCCGGTCTATTCGACCTGTGCTGACGACTTGAGGCCATTCCGAGACCACCGATTCATAGGCTTCAGATCCCGGTTCGAGGATCTCATGGCCGACGCTGTCGGCGTCGATCGTCCTGATACCTCGCTCTTCGAGGAGGGCACGGACCGCACTCTTCCCGCTGCCAATACCCCCTCCGAGCAACCAACGCCGCGTCCCTTTCCGCATCGGATGTCACGGTAGCCTCTGACCATGCCCGCTCACGCCCCTTGGGAGACTCGCGTTCACCGCACCATCGTGATCGGTCAATGGATCGCCCTGGTGATCGGCATGGTCTCGGACCTGGTCGAAACCCGCGGATCGGCTGAATCTCTGATCGCCATGGCCATCGCCTCCGTCTACACGATCGGTTCTACCGTGATCCCAGAGGACCGGTACCACCAGCGATTCGGGGCAGAGACGATCACCCTTCTGGGCGCAGTGATCGTCCTCGCCTCTCTGACCATGACCGGAGGCGCGACCAGCCCCTACCTCCTTCTCTCCATGGGCCCGCCCATCTTCGCCACGGTCTACGGAGGGCTACGAACCGGCTTGACCACAGGGGGGCTCTCTGCGGGCCTGCTTGCCTTGGTAACGATCGGTGCGAGGGCCAACCTTGTCGAAGCGTTCCCCGCCATGGGCCTATACCTGGTCTTCGTCGTCCTGGTGGGCGTCATCCGGAAGCTCCTCCAAGATATCCACGAACGTGCCGCCAAGTTGGAGGAGGAGAAGAAGCAAGCGACCCGCCAGCTCGAGCAGCTTGAAGAGATCCATGCCGCCTTGCTGCGCCTCTCCGAGGACGTTTCCTCGGGCCGTTTCAACGCTACCGAGGTGGCGGCCGAGACGCTGGGCAAGATTCTCGACCGCTACCCGGGCGCGGCGGGAAAGCTGGCTATCAACGACGAGGAGGGCGCGGTGGTCCTGGCCGCCCGCGGTATCCCGGAGGGTGAGGGTCGTGTCTACGAGCTGCCTCTCGCCACACGCACTGCCGAGGTTGGGAGTATGGAGCTGACCATGCCGAGGCCTCTGACTCCCAACGAACTCGCTGAGGTGGCCGCCGTCCTCTACCCGGTCAGCGTCGCCTTCGCCAACCTCAAGCTCCTCCAGGACATCGTCGGTTCGGCGGTCGCCGAGGAGCGAATACGTCTGGCCAGGGAGATGCACGACAGCATCGGCCCTTCCCTCGCCGCTCTCGGTCTTGCCATCGACATGGCCGCTTTGCGGCAAGCTTCACATCCGCCAGTGGTCGAGGACCTCAAGGTGCTCAGGTCCAATGTCACCATGCTGGTGGAGGAAATGAGGGCCGCGGTCGCAGACCTGAGGTCGGCGCCAGGTCCCACCCTGACCGCTAGGTTGTTGCGCATTGCCGCCTCCCTTCCCGAGGATCCCCCGATTGTTGTGGACATAGATGAGCGCCGGCCTCCCCGTCCCGCGCTCATCGGCGATCTGGCCGAGATCCTTGGCGAGGCCGTTCGCAACGCCCACCTCCACTCCAGGGCCACCAAGATCGTCGTCTCTGGCCAAGTGGATCGGGACTTCGGCTCCTGTTCGGTGGTCGACGATGGCGCAGGTTTTGATCCTGAGACAACACCGGAGGGCCACTATGGAATCCTCGGGATGCGGGAGAGAGCTGCCAAAATCGGAGCCACGATGAAGATCGACTCCAAGCCCGGCGTGGGGACGGCGGTGACGGTGGAATGGGGGAACCCATGATCCGGGTCATGGTGGCCGACGACCACAACCTCTTCGCTGAAGGACTCAGCCAGGCCTTAAACAGCCTCCCCGACACTCGGGTGGTTGGGGTGGTCGGCTCCGGACCTGATCTCGAGGCCCGACTGCAGACCCAACCCGCAGAGGTCGTGATCGTCGACATCGAAATGCCTGAGGGCGACGGGATCGAAACCATCTCCCGTCTTGGAATGCGAACCAGCGCCATCGTTGTTTCGATGCACGCCGGGGATGATCAGAGGGACCGGGCTGCCGAAGCGGGAGCCAAGGCGTTCTTCTCCAAGGCGGTTCCCCTGACCACCCTGGCGGCCGCGGTGCGGGCCGTGGCCTCGGGAAAGAGTCTCATGGGCCTCGATGACGAGCAACGTGATGCCGTCCTCGAGCAATACCGGGAGGCTCAACTGGACCCTGGCGCGGCGTCCCTCACCACCCGTGAACGGGAGATACTGCAACTCCTGGCGGTGGGAGTGTCCGCTACCGACGAGCTAGCGGATCGGCTCTACATCTCCCAGAAGACCGTGAAGAACCACCTTGCTTCGGTTTTCCACAAGCTCGCGGTGAGCGACCGGACCCAGGCCGCGATCGAGGCGATCCGGTTGGGAATCGCCTCGCCCAAGTGAGCTTTGGGCCTGGCGACCCATAAGGCTCCCCGGGGCCCTGTCATAGGCTCTCTTTCAGTACTGATCTATGACCTAGGAGAGGGACTTGTACCGGTTGTTGAGTTTCGCCGCCAGCGAGCGCGGTGCTGCCCTCGCCGAGTGGGGGCTTCTTGTGGTCCTGATCGCTGTTCTGGCGATGTTGGCGGTCACCCTGGCCGGGGGAGAGGTCTCCGAGACCTATTCGGAGATCGCTTCCAATCTCGTCGATGCCGGCTCTTGATGGTTCCCAAGACCCATTGTTTCGGCGGGCCCGTCGGCTAAGTTGCCCCATGCAAGCCCAAGAACTATCCCAAGGAGGGGTTACATGCTTGCTCTGTGGACCAAGGTAACAACCTGGCTGAAGGACGAGAAGGGTGCCTCCATGGTGGAGTATGCACTCCTTGTGGTCCTGATTGCCATCGTGGCCCTAGTCGCCGTTTCCCTCGCCGGAAACGAGGTCTCTGAGACCTTCAGCGAGATCGGCTCGGCGCTCGACTAGGAGCCAGAAAACCTGTACGACAAGGCGAGAGAGGCCCGCATAGCGGGCCTCTCTCGCGCCATGAGCCCTACCGCCGTAGCACGACGAAGAAGTCGTCGCGGTAGGTCACGGTCCAGCCCTCCGCTATCAGATTGCCGACCAGAGGTTCTTCCGTCCCAAGGAGCACCTCATCGATGCCCTCTCTGGCGAACAACGGCGCCCAATCCGCCTTGTCCTTGCGTACGGCGACGAACTCCGCCATGCGGTTCCGATACAACTCTGCTCGGTCGTCGATGAACACTTTTCTCTCCGGCCAGGCCGCCCAAATCAAGTAACCACCGGTCCGGTCGTCGTGGAAGA
>JBHHWH010000094.1:0-8128 GCA_046756405.1 Acidimicrobiia bacterium
TCGCCAGTGATGGGACCAGCTTCTGGGGTCCGCTAGTTCCGGTGTCGTTGACGCTGGACTTGCCGCCGTTTGTGTCATCGAGACCAGAAGGTGGCGGTATGGCGTTCCGGGAGGTTCGTGTGTTTGAGATACGTGAGATGTTGCGGCTGTGGCTTCATGGTGAGGGCCTGCGGTCGATCGCCGGTCTGGCGGTGGTGGATCGGAAGACGGTCCGCCGTTACGTGGAGGCGGCCGTTGAGCTCGGGTTGGACCGAGACGGTGGGGATGACCTCGCAGAGCGGATTACCGGCAGTCCTACGTGCGCCGGGCTCCATGGACTCGGGCCCAGTATCACACTGCGTTCACGCGGCGATCGACCACAACCGGAAGCACACACAAGACCGCCCCGGAGACCAGCCATGAGACTAGGGATGATTCTGGCAGCGATCTCTATCAAAGACTCAGAAACACCTCACGGACGATGGGAACCCATTTGGTGCGATCGGCGAATAAAGGTCAGAGAGCACCACATGGAGGTGATGGACATGAGGAAGGCGAAGGTCCTCATGAAGGGGATCAGGATCGCAGCGGTGGTAGCCGCGCTATTGATGGTCTAGCGATTCCCGCGAGAGCGTCCGTTTCAAGAGAACAACTGGAAGGAGCTACCAATGTCGAAGGTTATTCGTACCAGCGTTGCGGCGATTGTCATCGCTCTCGTCATGTCACTGGGCATGCCAGTCGCCTTTGCGGCATCCGGGACCATGGATTGTGGATCCGGAGGCACACCCAAGACAACGGGCTACGGGAATGGTTCGCCCTATACGCAGTATCACTGGGTCCAGGGAACTCTCGGCACCTACTACACCACGTCCGGAAACCTGACGCTCTATTGGTCGTGGAGGAGTGGAACGAGATCCTGGACGGTCGACGCTCCTAACGGAGGCTATGGGGCCTGCATTATCTGATCCGAGTCCCAATCTTCTCGCAATTCAGCTTTTTGTCGGAGTGCAAGCGTGCGGATGTGTCGTTGTATCGTGTCCCATGTGCGCAGTCTGGCGATCGGTCTAGTCCTTGTGGTCGCCTGCTCCGGACCTGCCGCAACAGAGGGGGATCTGGGAACAGTTCCGCAGCCGGCGGAATTGTCGTCACCCGCTGGGCCGTCGACGACCATCGTGCAAGACTCTGAGACTGGCTCGATTCGGGCGGCCCCTTCTGTCGGTTCTCCTGATGATCTCCCCGATTGGCCAGCATCGTATGAGGGCCCGCGCTTTGGCCCCTTTTATCCGTATGGTGTCGAGCACGTCGAGTATCAGGTTGCGTGCCTGACCGACCTGGGGTTCTCTGTCTGGTCGACTGGCGACGGACGCGGCATGAGCGTGGCCGAAGGGACTTCCTTCATGTCGATTGATCCTGCCCGCCGGGCGTGTTCGCAGAAGGCATTTGAGATTGGACTGGTCGCACGGGATCGCTTCGACGAGCCTGACTACCGAGCTCTGGTCTATCGGGCGTGGATCTGGACATACGAGTGTCTGGTGAAGATCGGTGCTCCAGCGGTCGAGCCTCCGACGTTGGAGACATTCGTCGACGGCGGGCCGGGAGTCTGGCATCCGTACGATGGCTTTCCTGATGGTGAGGTGATCATCATGGAGGGAGCGGTAGCCCCGGTCGGCGTCGAGGAGGTCCTGGAGATGCAACAAGCGTGTCCGGCGTATCTTCCTTACGCTTTCGAGAAGGCGGGTATCAACCCGGCCGACCTCGTTGGTGGGGATCGCTAGCCACAGAGTGCCGGCGGATGGTGCCCTGAGTCGGAAGCGAAGGCTCCGGAAGTGGTCACCCCTTGATGTTGGGAACCCAGGCCGATTGCCTACTACGCCAGCTTGGAGGAGATCTGCCCGGCCTGTTCTACCTGTATGAGTCGCTCGGCTTTGAGTACGGACCGTAGCGGGCCTCGGTGAGGGGGATGCAGTTGGCGGCGGTCCGGGCGGCGGTGGTCACCGGCTTGGTACTGGCCCTGCTTGGCGGCACTCCTTCGGACCGGACCTTCACCCATGGCTGTCCCGCACAATGCGCTTCAATCTCTGCATGCGCCAATCTCAGGGAGGAAGGGCCCTATGCAGGTGTTGGGCGTCTGGGTCTTGGCCGGAGCGCCGCGTCGAAGAGGCTGCCGCCGGTCCCCACTCCCCTTCACAACGGCCCAATCCACTCTTCCGATTCATATCCGTCGGCCGACGGTTTCAGCCAGGCGCCTGGACCTGATTCAAGCTTTCTTGCTTCCCAGTCGATACGGCCTCGTGGTAGATCCGTTCCTGCCGAAGCTACATGAGATACGAGCTTCGGAAGCCGATCTCTGCGCCCTTGCTCGACTCTGGCGGTGGGAACGCACGGTTCGCAGGCGGCTACCCGCCGTCATCGCCGACGGTAACTTCAGAATGCTCTTCCAATCCGTTTTCGGACTACACGGAGGAGTACCGCTGGTTCGCGGCTATGAGGCTCTAGCCCAGACCCCCCGATGAGCGTCTGAAGTGCGTCCTGCTCGTCAGGTCAGGCGACGAGGCGAGGCGCCGCGTCGAGGAGGTAACCGGCCTCCCGTTTGCGCTTGAACTCGCCGTTGTATGAGAGAAGCTGCCCGTCATCCCTTCGACAGCTAGCGCCGATTGATGCTCGTATCGTTGTCAAGGTGGCTTCTGTGGTCGGTCGTAAAGTGGACTTCCCCCGGTTTCCCGGACTGTTTTGGTTTGTTGATCATGCCACGGCGACGGTTGTCGTGTGGCGGTAGTTGATGGGACTCTGATAGTTGAGGGCGGAGTGTCTCCTTTCGGGGTTGTAGAAGGCTTCGATGTATTCGAAGATGGCTTGGGCTAGTTGGGCTCGTGTCTCCCAGGTTCTCCGGTCCAAGAGCTCGACCTGGAGGGTGGCGAAGAAGGATTCGGCCATGGCGTTGACGCCCCTATATGTCAAGAAAGGGGGTTTCAGGCGGCTGCTTGTTGTCGGTTGCGGTGGTCGGTCATGACCCGCTGGTAGATCTCGCGGGCGACGTAGCGTTTGAGGCAGCGGATGATGTCTCGTTTGCTGAGGCCTTCGGTGGTGCGCCTCCTGACGTAGTCGATGGTGGGCTGGTGGTGTTGCATCCGCACGATCACGGTCCGGTAGATCGCGGAGTTGGCTTGCCGGTGGCCGCCCCAGTAGAGGCGGTGGCGGCTGGTCATGCCGGAGGAGGCGGGGACCGGGCAGGCGCCGCAGAGTTTGGCGAAGGCGGCTTCGGAACGGACCCGGTCGGGGTTGTCGCCGAAGATGATGAGCATCTCGGCGGCGGTGTCGGGGCCGATCCCGAACCCTTCCCGGAGGGTGGGTGCCGCCTGTTGGGTGAGGTCGTCCAAGATGGCGTCGTGGTTTCGGATCTCGTCGGCAAGGTCGAGCCAGCGGCGGGCTGTTGCCCGCAACGCGTGTTTGGCTGAGGCGGTGGGGTTGGTGATCTGCCCAGGCCTGAAGGAGGCGCACCGGCTGATGAGTGCCTTGTCGGCTAGCACGTCGAGGGATTCCCGGAGGCTGGCGGGGGCGTTGACCACGAGCTGTTTGAGAGTGATGATCGCCGACGTTCTGGCTTTGACCGCGGTGTCTCGTGCCACCTTGATCTGACGGATCATCTCGGCGGCACCGTCAGCGGTCTTGGGAACAGCAGTGGCTGTCCCGTTGAGCACCGCCCGGGCGGCAGCCTCGGCATCGAGGGTGTCGGATTTGCCATTGGCACGGCGGGCCCGGCGGTCGCCCCGGTTCACCTCGACGATGCGGTGCCCCTGGCGGCGCAGGTAGCTGGTGAGCCCGGCGCCGTAGCTGCCGGTCCCTTCGATGCCGAACGCTTCGACCTGACCCCACGTCTCGGCACTCGGCGAGCTGGCGGTAGCCGCCCGAGTCGACCGGGATCGACGTGTGGCCTAGACGGACACCGAGCTGGTCGACTGCGGGAGTCGGATGAACGGTTCCGCGCCGCGTTTGAGCATGCCTCGATCGGCATGGCCCTGACCTGTGGCTCAGGTCGGTTCATGTTGACCAACCCGGCTCTCTGCAGGATGCTCGGTTATCCAGCGGGGACGCTGGACGGTACGCACTTCGGGAATATCACCCATCCTGAAGACCGAGCGGACAGCCAGGACAAGCTGCGGATGCTCGTCTCCGGTGAACTGGAGGTGGCGCATTGGGAGAAGCGGTACCTCCACGCCGATGGCCATACGGTCTGGGCCCGGCTGAGCGTTGCTCCGGTGATGTTCCTGTCAGGGGCCTGCCTGCTGTGCGTCCGACCCTGACCGGCCTCCGCCCCGACTATGTGAAGGTGGACGTGATCACGGGCCTCACCGACGACCCGATGGCCAGACTCGACCTGGCCGAAGCGGTGATCTGGTGTAAGGAGTGGGGGATCACGTTGATAGCCGAACGTGTGGAGAAGGCCACAGACGTCCAGATCCTTTATGACCTCGGAGTACGATTCGTTCAGGGCCACTCCCTTGCCAGACCAGTGGAGGCGAGTACCTGATCCTGTCGGTTTTCCCCTAGCTAGGCGGCTGGCGTCGCAAGAGTGCTCCGGGCGGCGACGGTCTTCGGGGGTTCATTACGCCGAACGTTCGATGAGCCTGAGACACCCGCGGGGTCGTCACCGCTCCTTCAGCAACGATGCGGGGGCACCGGTCCCGGCTACCGCTACTAGGAGAGGCGCTAGGACGAGTGTCACGAGGCCTGCTTTGGCGGACGTGCCGAGAGCAAGGACGATCTGGTCCAATTTCGGCGGGCCGAACACCGACACGTATGCGACTCCGGTCCATATGACGGCCGCCAGGTAGGAGCTGGCAACGAGGATCCAGATTTCGATCTGCGCGGCTATGAGCACCCCATTCATGGGGAGGCCGAACGCCCGGTAGACCGCCGTCTCTGCCCGTCGGAACAGGGCCATCAGGGTGATGATCGCGGTGGCGATTCCTCCTACCGCTACCCAGCTCCATCGTTGGGGGCGGCTTGCGAGGAGCTGGGCAGGGTCGGTGGCGAATTGGCCTCGGTCCACGTTGCGTCTCGCCTCCACTTGATCACCTGCGAAGGCCGCAGGAAGCCAATCGAGGCCGGCTTCAAAGGCCTGAGGCTGGGACTCCACCCAGCATTGGTCGAGGCGCCCGATCGGGGCCGTCAGGTCGAGGAAGGAGCGGGAGGCGAATTGGTTACGCCGTGAGGGGTCGATGACCGTCACCGCAGCCAACTGTCCTTCCTCGGATACCACGAAACCACCAGTGGTCAAACCCAATTCTGTGGCCGCTGCCGCGCCGATCAGATATCCGGGTATGGTCGGTTCTTCATTCGCTTCCGGGTCCCATATGCGGACCAGACCCCGAGTGACTTCGAGTCGAGAGAATCGGGTGCCCGGAGCGTTTGCCGTTCTGATCTCTCCGCTGCCTCTCATACCCCCAGCGGCTACGACCTGTGGATAAGCCGAAAGACTCTCACATACCTGGGCGTCCACGCCTGCCTCCCCCTCCACAACAGCCACATAGCCGCCGGCCGCGGCGAAATCAGCCTCCAGTGCTTTCACATCCGCGGTGAACGACAGCTCGCTCCAGATCAGCGCGGACAGGCCTCCACCAACAGCGACAATGAGCACGAGGGTCCTCAGCGGTGAGGAGGCAAGATTGGCCACCGCCTCCCCGATCAGACCACCCAGTCGCCATCCCTGTCTCAAGCCGGTATTGGTATGAGGTGTCCGTCGCGCAGCTCGTAGACGCGCTGGCACCGCTCGGCGATCAGCTGATTGTGGGTAGCGGCGATCAGCGAGGTCGCCGGTGGACGAACCTGAAAGAGGACTTCTGCCACGATCACCGAGGTGCTGTGATCGAGCTGTCCGGTCGGCTCGTCGGCTAACACGAAGCGAGGACTCCCGACCATGGCTCGTGCCACTCCCACTCTCTGCGCCTGACCTCCAGAGAGACGCATCGCCAGCTGATCGTCGAAACCTGACAGGCCTACCCGATCGAGCATCTCGGTGACGGCGGGCGACAGCTCCCTAGACCGGCTACCCACGGCGAGCATGCCAACTGCCACGTTTTCGGCGGCGGTGCGCCGTCCCAGAAGGTTGACCGTCTGGAACACCCAGCTCACCGATCCCGGCGGGAGAGTACCCCGGCCCACCGGTTCACCGTCGAGAGTGACTGAGCCCTGCGACGGTCGGAGCAGCCCGCCGAGGATGCTGAGCAGAGTCGTCTTCCCCGACCCTGATGGGCCGACGATCGCCACCGTCTCGCCCGTCCCCACCTCGAGGTCGACATCGCGGAGGACAGGTGATCCTCGTTCATATGAGTGTGAGACTCCCGTCATTAGGAGGGACACGTCGGATCCTCCAACACTTGAGCCGGATTGACGAGGATTCGCAGGCCCGTCGATCCGGCAGGCTGCACGAAGGTGACACCCGCCCTACCGGCCAACACGTCGACCGATATCGGCAGGAAACCGGATTCGCTCTCCGTCCAGAGGCAGAGCCGACCATCCCCCCCAGTCTGGATGGCGGCGGATGGGACCGTCCACACCGGCATCGGATCCACCCGGAGCACGGTTCCCGCCACCGAGTCGAGCAGAGGCGGTAGGGCCAATGCCAGGTTGTCGCGAGACTCCGCAGTCAGACCCGAGGTCGCCGGGTCTATTGGGTAGGCCACATCCTCGACCATCAACTGGTATCTCGTGTCAGGAGTCAGCTGGAGCACACCTCCTGCCAGCGGCTGGATGGCCACATCGACTAAAGCGGGAGGGCCTCGAAGTACCTCGCTCCCGGGCGGAGGTGCCTGCCCCCCTGCCACCAGACCGACACGATCGACGGGGAACGAGTCCTCCGGCATCCAGACAAACCAGGCCGGGTCGAAAACGTCGACCCTTCCTCGGACCCCCAGGGCCTGCGCGAGCCCACGAATCGCTTGGAGTACATCGGACGTGACCGTGTCCCGATCCGACGACAGCTCATCCAGATAGCCGAGTTGGACAAGGACGTCCTGGAGCCAGGTGACGTCATCACCTGAGTCACTACGTCCCAGAGGACGATAGAAGGGCTGCGGAGTCGCCACCGCCATGCGGTCCACGCCGTTGATCGTGGCGATCGTGTCCCCGCTCCTTACCACGTCCCCAACCTCCACCGTCACCCGTCCCACGGTCCCCGACCAGGACGGGGAGAAAAGCGTCGGTCCCTCCGCCCACTGAAGCGTCACCGACACTCCCGTCTTCTCGTCGTAGAGAACCTTCTCTACCGGAACCACAAGAGGCTCGGGCAGGTCGCCAACATCGTCGAGACGCTCAGGAGACAACATCAGCCCGGCGAGGAAAGCTGCGGGCACGAGGAGGCCGATACCGGCCAGAAACGTCCACAACACGCTGCGGCGGGACCAAGTCACAACTTCACGCTATTGGTCCGACTCCCACGGCCGACACCCGAGGCCGACAGCCATGAGCGCCTCCTCTTCGGTGGGAGGGTCAGAGAGATCGGCCCCCTTCGCCTCGGCGCATGCCCATGCCCGCTCCAGCCAGGCTTGGGTCTCCTCCTCGGTCGGAACGAACTGGCGGAGATAGATCTGCTCCACCATGTAATACCATTGCACTTGGCAGCGCTGGTTCACATCACTCCAGCGCTCATCTTCCTCTGGGGTGATGTTGCGAGCTATCAGGCCAAGTCGATGTCGAGGATTTGTCCCAGGTGATATCGCCATGGGTCCATCCGGATAGCGGAGAGGTCCTTCAACATCAAAGCCCTCGGCCCGCATGCACTCAACCCCAGCGGTAAAAGCCCGTTCATACTCGTCAAAGGTGACCTCCCCGTCTGAAAAAATATCTTTCTGCAAGGTCAGACCGCCAACATCGGGGCCAGGGTCATAGGGCAATGGTTCGTTCCAGACAATTGGCTCTGGGACGGTGGTGGCCTCCGAGCAGGCCGCTACCGTCAAGAGCGCTACCAGTGCCAGGGCACGAAGCGAATACGGGTGCAAGGGCAAGCTCAGCTGGAGCGGACTACCAGGAATGAGGCCGCTTGATCCCCGACGACCAGCTGAGATCGAAGTTGTGCTGTGCCTGATGTTCACTTGAGGCAAAAGCCGGGGCTGAGCCAACCACGAGTCCCAAGAGAACCATCCCGGCCACC
>JBHHWH010000095.1:0-8022 GCA_046756405.1 Acidimicrobiia bacterium
GCCATTCCTTCGGTGCCGTTGAGCAGCGACAGCCCCTCCTTGGTTTGCAGCAGGATCGGCTCCAAACCCGCTTCGGCGGGGGAGACCACCCGGCCATCCGTTCTGACCCTCCCCTCACCGATGAGGGGTAGAGCCAGGTGGGCGAAGGGGGCCAGGTCTCCGGAAGCCCCCACCGACCCCTGGGAGGGGACCACGGGGAGGATGTCCCGTTCCAGCATCTCCACCAGCTTCTCCACGACCGCCGCCCGCACCCCGGAGTAGCCCTGGGCCAGGGTGCGGGCCCGCAGCAGCAGCATCGCCCGCACCACCTTGTCATCCAAGGGGTCTCCCACCCCCGCGGCGTGGGAGCGCAGCAGGTTGTACTGGAGGGCCTCGGTCTGGTCGCGTCCGATGTGGGTGCTGGCCAAGGCCCCGAAACCGGTGGTAATCCCGTAGATGACCTCCCCGGTTTCGACGGCGTCCTCCACGAGTCTTCGGGCCGGCTCCAGCCTCTCCGCCAGGTCACGTCCCGTCTCCACCCGGGCCCGCCGGTGGGCCACGTCAACCACGTCCTGGGGGTCGAGGGGGCTCCCGTCGACGATCACAGTCCTCACGATGCGGGACGGTAGCGGGACCTCCGGCTCCGAACTAAGCAGCCAAAGGTCCAAATATGGCCCCTGGTGCATTAGGAAGCAGGTTCTGGGCGCTACCTTCTCTGCGATGCCGACGCTTCAGAAGATCCGATACTCGGACTGTGATCCCCAGGGGATCGTCTTCAACGCCAACTACGCCCGCTACTGGGACGACGCCGCCACCGACTGGTTCGAGGAGCTCGGTTTCGGCGGAGAGGCGCTAGGTGGGATAGGGGCCGATGTGGTCACCGCCCGATTCGAGATCAACTTCCTCACCTCAGCTCGCCTGGGGGACATGCTGGAGACCGTCGTGGAGGTGGAGAAGCTAGGGAACACCTCGATGACCCTCCGGCTCACCACCCGCCGGCTGAGCGACGGCGAGGTGGTGGTGACGGGACGCCACGTCCAGGTGTTCGTCGACCCGGAGACCTTTCGGCCAACTCCAATACCCGAGGTGTTCAAGCAGACACTCGCCGGGAATGGCCTCATAGAGACTTAGGGTTGACGATTGTATGAGAACAGACCTCACGCCGCTGCTGTCCGAGTCCAACACCACGATCGCGGTCGTAGGGGCCACCGACCATCCCGCCAAGTACGGCGGCATCATCTACCGCGACCTGAAGATGAAGGGCTTCAAGGTCTTTGCCGTCAACCCTTACCGCGGCAGCGTCGACGGCGACCCTTGCTGGCCCTCGGTCAAGGACCTGCCGGAGAAGCCGACCATCGTGGTGCTGGTCGTCCCAGCGAGGCGTGGGATGAAGGTCATTGAGGAGTGCGCCGAGGCGGGAATTCGCAACATCTGGGTCCAGCCCGGGGCCTTCTCTCGGGAGATGGAGAGACAGCTCGAAGGGGGCGACTTCGACTGGACCGCCGAGGCCTGCGTGATGGTCCGGGCCCGGACCGCCGCCGTCTAGATCGTTCCCCGGAACATCTCCCGGGCGATGATGTTGCGCTGGATCTCCGAGGTTCCCTCGTAGATCCGCGGCGCCCTCACCTCCCGGTACAGATGGGCCAGGGTGGAATCCGCCTCCAGCCCCCGGGCACCCAGCACCTGGATGGCCACGTCCACCGCCCTCTGGGCGGTTTCGGTGGAGAACAGTTTGGCCATCGCTGCCCGTCCGGTGAGGACCTCCGTCTCACCCGCGTCGTAGGCCGATGCGGCAGCGTAGACCAGGTGCCGGGCAGCCTCGATGGCGACTCTGACGTCGGCGAGTTGGTGGGACACTCCCTGGAACCGGGAGATCGGCTGCCCGAAGGCCTCCCTGGTGGAGGCGTGTTCGAGGGCGATGGCCAGGGCCGCCTCGGCCATTCCCAAGGTGTAGGCCCCGACGCTGGGACGGAACAGGTCAAGGGTCCTCATCGCTACAGCAAACCCCCGGTCCACCTCGCCGAGAACATGGTCGTCGGGGACGAAAACTCCGTCGAAGGTCCAGCGTCCCAGCGGGTGGGGGGCCACCATCTCGATGGGCTCTCCGGAGACTCCTTCGAGCTCGGTGGGAACGACGAAGGCGCTGATACCCTGGGCGCCGGTGTCCTCACCGGTGCGGGCGAACACCGTGGCTACGTCGGCGTCGGGGGCGTTGGAGATGTAGACCTTCTCGCCGGTGATGCGGTAGCCGGCTCCGTCACGCTCCGCTCGGGTGCGTAGGCCTGCCACGTCGGAGCCTGCCTCGGGTTCGGTGAGGGCAAAGGCGGCGACGGCGTCCCCGGCGCGGAAGGCAGGGAGCCAGCGTTGTTTGATGGCAGGGGTCCCATCGAGGTGGATGGGGATGCCGCCCAGGCCCTGGACGGCGAAGGCGGTCTCGGCTTCGGTGCACACCCGAGCTAGGCCCTGCCGCACCTGACAGAGGACTGTGGCGGAGACCCCGTCCTCACTGAACAGGCGGTCGAAGAGCCCTGCCTCGGCCAGGGCTGCCACCAGTTCCCGGTTCACCCTTCCCGGGGTGCCCTTTTCGGCTACCGGGACGAGGATGCGGCCGAGGCGCTCGGCGTCGGCGACGAGGTCGGGACCGTTCATCGCCTTAGCCGGAGCTCTTGAGTTGCTCCAGGATCTCCTCGAGCCGGGCTTCGATCTCGTCTACTCCCAGGCCGGCGTCCATGGCCTTGTTGATGGCGGCGGTGAACTCCGATTCGATCCCGGCGTCTCCCACTGAAGTCGAGGCGTAGCTGAGGTGCTGCTCCAGCAACCGGTCGCGGACCTCGCTGAGACGCTGGAAGGCAGCGCGGAGCATTTCCTTGTCGTGGAGGGGCATCCCCTCGATCAGCTTGTGGGAAAGCTGGCGCAGCTCCTGCTGGCGCTCCCGGAGCTGGCTGCGACGGGCGTAGTCCTCGGGGGGCAGACGGAGTAGCTCCTCGTGGATTTCGGCCAGTTCGGCCCTGACTTGATCGAGGGTGGGTTGTTCCATGGCCGCCAAGTTAGTGAGCCGCTCATTACTCTGCCGCCGGTGAGCCCCTTCAGAGCCTCCGCGGCCTTCACCGACGACTGGCAGCATTTCGACTTCGGTGTGTCCGAGGGGGTGGCCACGGTCACCTTCGACCGTCCCGACAGGCTCAACGCCCTCACCTTCGACGTATACGCCGACCTACGCGACCTGGTGGCCGAGATCGAGCACAGGGACGACATCAAGGTCCTGCTCATCACCGGCCATGGTCGGGGATTCTGTTCCGGAGGCGATGTGAACGAGATCATCGGCCAGCTCCTGGAGATGGACACCAAGGGCCTGCTGGAGTTCACCCGGATGACCGGGGCGGTAGTGGAGGGACTGCGTCGCCTGCCCATGCCGGTGATCGCCGCGGTCAACGGTGTCGCCGCCGGTGCCGGGGCTGTCATCGCCCTCGCCTCGGACCTGCGGCTGATGGCCGAATCGGCCTCCTTTCACTTCTTGTTTACCAAGGTGGGCCTGGCGGGAGCGGACATGGGCTCCGCCTACCTGCTGCCCCGGGTGGTGGGCCTGGGTAGGGCCACCGAGCTTCTCCTCCTCGGGGACAAGGTAGACGCGGAGATGGCGGTAGCCATGGGGCTGGCGACCAGGGTGGTGGCCGACGACGGGCTGATGGCCGAGGCAGAGGGTCTGGCCACCCGGCTGGCCACGGGGCCTGCGCTGGCCTACGGGGCGACGAAGATCCTTCTCAGCCGGGAGCTGGACATGGACTTGGGGTCCGCCATCGAGCTGGAGGCCTTCACTCAGGCGCTGCTCATGACCAGCGAAGACCACGCTGAGTTCTACCGGGCTTTCACCGGGAAACGACCTCCAGAGTGGAAGGGTCGCTAAGGCCTAGTCGTCGAGGACGATCACCGGTTCTTCGTAGCGGCGGATCCGACCCTCCCGAGCCCGGGTCCGCAGCAGCTCGTCGAGGGCGTCCTGTTTCTCGCCGAGGGTGCGGGGGGAGCGGAGCAGATCCAGGTCGAGGTTCAGCCGCAGCGCCCGGTCGCTGACCAGGAACCGGGTGATCCCTGCCGGGAGGAGGTCGACGCCGAGGGCCGCCTTCATCACGTCGTCGATGGTCAGGCTGGGGAACTCCACCAGCACACTCCAGTCGGGAAAACGCCAGGCCACCGCTTCGGTGTCGGGTTCGGTGACCCGGTTCACGGTCCAGGTGCCAATGTAGGTGGCGACGAGGGCGCTGAGGGCGGCGTTGGAGCTCAGGGAGTCAGCCGACACCGAGTAGGCGGAGCCGTCGGCCAGTCGGAGACGGGGGGTACCTTCATCCGGTCCCATGTCCAGTTCGGTGTGGGCCTCGATCCGGGCTAGGAGCTCCCCGGCAGGGCATTGGCGGACCACGTGATGCCAGGTCTCCAGGTTCACCTCGGAGGCTTCGACGATCTGGACCACGGCGCAGGGAAGGCCCAGGGCCCGGAAGGCCTCCGTCCTGGTGGCTCCGTCGAGGAGAACCAGGGCCTCCTCCCCGGCGGCTTCGGCGCAGACCATCGGGTTCACCTGGACGCTTTCCTCTTCGATACGGGCGACCAAGCGCTCCACTCGAAGGGGATCGACTTCCTCATGGCGCCGGATCAGGTCCAGAGGGACGACACGCAGTTGCGGGAGGGAAGGCATGGGCACCCATTGTGGCCGCTGGCCGGACTCTTATCCACAGCGGGCAGCCCTCAAGCCTCCATGACCCCGTTCAGGACCCCGAGGAGCCGGTCGATGTCGGAGGTGTCGTGGTAGATGCCGAATCCGATCCGGAGCCGGTCACCCCGGTGGTCGGTGATCACCCGCCGCTGGTGGAGTTCTGCGTAGATGTCCCCGGCCCGGGGGGTGCGGAAGGTGAGAAAGTTGCCTCGCTCGAAGGACGCAGGAGGAAAAAGCTCTTCGGGCAAGACCCCTTTGGCGAGGAACTGCTCTTGGAGCCCCTTGACATGTTCGGAGATCTCGGCCGGGCCGACACCCTCTTCCTCCAGCCAGGTCAGCACAGCCTCCATGCGGTAGAGGCCCGAAGGGTCGTAGGTGGCGCCGGCAAACCGGGAACCGTCGGGGGCGTAGGGGACTTCGTCGCCCACCCCGGTGACCAGGTCACCGAAACCGGCGAACCAGCCGGTGTTCACCGGCCTTTCCCCGTATCCCGGTGGTGCGTGGAGGAAGCAGACCCCCTCTCCCGACATGGCGTACTTGTACCCGCCGGCTAGGTAGAAGACGCGGTCTTGCAGGCTGCCCAGGTGGACGGGTCGGGCCATGAAGGCGTGGTAGCCGTCGATCACCACGTAGGTCAGGTTGTTGGGGACAGACGAGACGATCTGGTCCAGTTCGGGGACTACGAAACCCGAGTCGAAGAAGACCTGACTCAGATAGATGAGGTCGTGGACTCCGGCCCTTACCTCGGTGGTGAACCGGTCGGCGAAGGTTTCGAAGGGTTCGACCGGAACCCGATCGACCAGCGCCAGGCCCGCCTCCTCCCAACGTTTGGCCTGGCGGGCGAAGGAGTGGAACTCGGCGTCGGTGGTGAGAACCCGCACCGGCGGTTCGATGCAGGAGAAGATCCTCACTACGAACTCGTGGGTGTTGGGGGCGAAGGTGATTGTGGTGGGATCGGCCAGCCCCAGGATCCCAGCTATGCGATGCTGCAACGCCGGTATTACGGCTCCGATGGTCTTCTCCCACTTGTCGTCCATCATGTCGGCGGCGTCTAGCCAGGCCCGCTTGTGGGCCTCGTAGCTGACATCCGGCCAGGGGTGGTGGGAGTGGGCGGCGAAGTGGAGGCGGTCGGGGTCGGCGCCCAGGAACCGGGAGAAGGCCGGTTTCAGGCTCATTCCTGGTAGCGGAAATGCATCGAGGTCATGATGTTGTCCGGTAGGGCAGGCCGATCCTTCCTCGGCACGAGAAAGGTGGCCAGGTTGAGGAGATCTTCGAACACTTTGCTCCTCTCCGCTGCCTTCTCCAAGTACTTGGCGCCGGCGGATCCCCCGGTGCCGATGCGCCGTCCGATCATGCGCAGGGCCATCTGGGCGTGGCGGTAACGCCAGGCGGTGAAGGCCTCGTCTATGTCCATTAGCAGCTCGAGGAGCCGGTACGGCTCCTGAAGGGCGGGCTGGTCCCGGTAGAGAGTGATGAACACTGCTGCCTGGAAGGCCCGGTGGCTGAGCCGTAACCTCCCTGTGTCGCGTTCCAGGGCGTAGCGGTCCGGGTCGAAGAGGGCTTCGAACTGCTTCCAGGTGCGTTCGAACTCCTCGAGCTGGATCTTCTTCTCCTCCTCGGTGAGGTTGGGGTTGGTCTCCACCACCTGACGGTCGGCTTCGATGCGCCTTTGTACCGCCCTTCGGTAGGCCTCCCAGAAGCGGAAGTCGCCACGGTCGAGGAACGGAGTCCGCTCCAGCCAGCGCTCCACCAGGTCGAACAGGGAAGGGTCCGCTTCGGCGGCCTCGACCCGGGCCCGATCCTCTTCGCTGAGCCGGGCCGTGTACTCGGCGCCGGCCAGGAGCAGACGATCTTGGGGTCGCACACCGAATTTGTTCTCCAGGATGCGGAACTGGGCCGACTGGAAGCCCGAGGCGGGGAAGAGATAGTCGCGGAACTCGAGGAAGTCGAGGGGGGTCATGGTCTCCAGGACCGTGATCTGGTCCAGGAGGAGGTTCTGGATGGACCTGATCCTGCGCAGTCGGGCGACGACGGTTCCCATGTCGGTCTCGTCGACCACCTCCTGGCCGAAGATCTCCAGGATCGAGCCCAGCTCCCAAATGATCTGCTTGAACCAAAGCTCATAGGCCTGATGGACGATGATGAACAGCATCTCGTCGTGGACGGCCTCACCGTGCTCCGTGCTCTTCAGGACCTGGGCGTCGAGGAGCTTGTCGAGCCGGAGGTAGTCGCCGTAGTAAAGGGGCTCTTGGTTCATTGCGGACGAGACGCTAGTGGGTCTCACTGGGCCGGCGGTGTCCAGGAAAGGGCGGCGCGCTTGAGCTGACAGAGCGGGCTCGCTCAGATGGCGACCCCGCTCTGAGCGCATTCAGTCGCTGAGAAAGCGCGTCCCAGGCCTGATCTCCTCCCAGGACTCGAGAACTCCCCGGTCGGGGTAGGACTGGGAGCCGTGCACCTTGATGGTGTGGCCTTGTTTCTCCAGCTCGTAACGGATCACGGCGTTGAGCGGGCACGAGAGGAACGGGTCCGGGTACTCCTTCTCGAGTTCGGCATAGGCGGAAAGGCCCAGGATGTCTCGCCATGTCCCGTGGACCCCGCGATCTTCGGTGGGCTCGGTTCCCTCGAGCCTCGCGAAGTCGAGGTGTTCCACGAAGACGCCTATGACGGCCTTAGCGGTGTCCTCGGGGCTGGTGCCGACGTCGTAGGTGATTCCCCGGCGGGCGAGGAACCCGGCGATGTGGCGACCGATTGCCTTGTGCAGCTCCTCGGCCAGCGCTGCCCCGATATCGCTTCTGGCCAGGTCGCCCAGGGCGACTCCGAGGCCATAGAGGACAGCGTCATAGACGAGGTCTCGATGTTGATGGGTGCGCGGTTCCGTGGTGACGGTCATGTTGCTCCTTGATTCGAACGATGGTTTGAGATGACGCCGAAGGAAAGAGCTCTCGGGCAGGAGGCGTCTAGGAGCGCTGGCAGCCTGCAACGCTCGGGTCGGCTACCCGAGAGTTGGTACAGGTGCGCAGGTTCCGTGACATCAACAAATTTATCCTACGGGCGTAGTGGAAATTCTGTCAAGCCAAGGAGGGGCAGTCCATGGCGGTTCCTGGCGGTGCCGAACACCACCTCCGTGGTCTATCCGGTCGCCGAGATCGTCTCCGACCTGTCGGGTTGAGTATTCCCCCAGATCCGAAAAAAATCTGGATTCGGTCCCCTTTTTCGGGCATTCTTGTCACAGGGGGAACGTATGTTCTACGGTATGGACTGGGATCACATCACTACCGACGAGATCGAACAGAAGCTGATCTCCTGCCGGGAGACCCAGTCCCGTCTCCACGCCCTGG
>JBHHWH010000096.1:0-7885 GCA_046756405.1 Acidimicrobiia bacterium
CTACTGCGAAACGATCGGGCTGACGATGGGGGAGGGCGTAGCAGGACTGATCGCCCACGAGCTCTGCACCGTGGTCGCTGGACTCGGTGAGGGAGAAGCGGTGTTTACAGAACGAGCCGAGAAAGAAGCGGAGGCGCGGAGGGATCAGCTTGATGCTCGGGAGCAGCAGGTCGGAATGCGTGGACAGCGACTGAGCACGAAAGAGCGACAACTGCGGGCGGCAGAGCAGCGAATCCGAACGGTAGCGTTGCACCGCGGAGCGTCCCAAGGTCGGCCCAAAGTCGGCCGCAATGAACGGTGCCCGTGCGGTTCGGGCCTGAAGTACAAACATTGTCACGGTCTGAGCCGGTGATAACGGCGACCGCAAGGAAGTTCTGTGTGCGGTGATGATTACTCCATGTCGCATCCACGGCGTGTGTGATCTGCCCGAACCGAGTTGCCACTGCTACTACGACGCGGTCACCAGTCGTCTCGTCTGCGAGGACGACCGCGGAGGTGGCGAACCGGATCCGACGACTAGCTACTGGACTTCATGGCGGATCATCGGTACCTGCGGCGGCGGGGGCGGGGCTGGCGGCGTCATCGTCGATATCACGACCGGTCTCATCCTCGCCTTGCGTGATCGCGTTGTCGATGGGGAGGTCGTCGAGTCACAGTTGACCTGCATCGACCTCGACGACGCGGCGAACGCGATATGGGAGGCAGTAGCGTCGGCGGCTGCGGCCCTGCCCGATCTGGCATGGGAGGCCAACCCTGATGGTCACATCAGCAAGGGGCTGACCGGCCTCGGCACCTGGCTGTGGTACTCCAACCCGTCACAGGTCGGTCCGATCGACGCCATATGGACCGATCCCGTCACGGGGCTCGTGTTCGGCGTCCGCGGAAGAGGATGGACCGAGTCGATCACCTGGGATACCGGCGAGGGACGGTATGACGTGTTCGCGCCCACCTGGGAGGCCGCCCTAGGCGTGGGTGGGGCGGCAGAGGCTCCGGCCGCAGCCCATCTGTACAATGCCGCCTCCGCCGACGCGGGGCACCCGAACGGATATCCGGTCAGCGTCGAGCTCTACTGGGTGGGCGAATGTCAGATCAGGTTGCTCGCAGGCGTCTGGACGAATTGGGCACGCTTTGGCAGCACTCTGACCGAAACCTTCCCCGACCGGGAGGAAGTCGTAGAAGTGAGGTCGAAGCTCTCGGGCTGAGGCGCGACAGCCCGCTGGCGTGGCCCACAATGAACCATCCTGGGTTTGATGCACATCTCCTTAGTTGGGAAGGTGGCATCTATGCCAAGGAAGTACGACGAGAACACGAAGGCGAGGGCGGTTCGTCTGGTGGTCGACCATGCGAAGGACTACGACTCTGAGTGGGAGGCGATCAAGACGGTGTCGGCCCGGCTGGGTATGCATCCGGAGACGCTGCGCAAGTGGCTACGCCAGGCGGAGGTCGACGCCGGTGATGCCGATGGGGTGACGACCACGGCGGCGCGGGAGCTGCGGGAGCTGAAACGCAAGAACGCCGAGTTGGAGCGCACCATCGAGATTCTCAAGGCGGCGACGAGTTTCTTCGTGCGGGAGAGCGACCCGCACCACCGCTGATGTGTGGGCCGTACTGGGTTTGATGGAGACTCGATCTATTTGTTTCCAAGCAGTTGTCGGTCGGCTTCTTTGGCATGGTAGGTGTCTTCGAATTCGGCTGGTGGGGTGTCGTTGAGGTAGCCGTGGATCCGCTCGGTGTTGTACCAGTGGACCCAGCCCAGGGTGGCGAGCTCGACCTCTTCGATGCTTCGCCATGGACCCTGTTCGGGTCCGTAGATCAGCTTAGCCCTGTAGAGACTGTGCACCGATTCCGCCAGCGCGTTATCGAATGAATCTCCGACGGATCCCAGTTCGCCCTCCCTGGGCTCACGGAACGGCGCACTCCACCCTTGGGCCAGACACGGTGCCGTCGGCGCCGATCTCAACTCCGACGTTGTCAAAGGGATACCACAGCGCGCCATCCAGGTAGGCGTCCAAAGAGGGCGGGGGTTCGGGAACGAGACCGATCTCGATCAGGCATTCATACGCCGCTAGATAGGCTTCATACCGCATAGTTCTGGTTTCGATATCATCGACGAGGCTGACCAGGCCGCGAGTCTGCATGGCTGTACGGCAAGCCTCGACTACTTCGATCAAGCGGCCCTGCTGCGTCTCGTTGCTGTCGCTATATACGCCACCAGCTCCCGCATATAGGACTGTGAACCCAAAGTGGGCAACACATCCTCCCAGGAGTTCGTTCGCATGTGTGCTTTCGGGGAGAACCGGCCGATCAAACCTCTGGCCAAGGCTACGGAAGTAGTCAAGCGCCACGCTCATATCCTCGGTATCGGCCAACGTGTTATCAGGTGGGCCTGAGAGAGTGTCCTGTTCGGTAACCGCGCCCCCCGGTGAACAACCCACCAGCAGGAGCGCGGCTACTACGGCGTACCCAATTAGGCGTTTCGGGCTCCGGGTTCTTAGCGTCGTGCTTAGGACGATTCTCTCGGAGTCGGTCCTAGATCCCGACCAAATGACACGTCGCATAGCCGGTGTGGGTCCCTGGAGCGTTCGCCGACCAGAATCGTGGACCGGCATTCGGCCAATGGACCCTCAACGTGAATCCCCAAGGAAGCCAATCCCAAAAGGAGCCTACGTGGGTGTGGTAATGAGTCCCATTGGTGTCAAACGATTTCGACCATGTGTCGGGCTCGTAGGCTGAGCTGCATCCGATATAGCCCCCGTGGGCTTCGGCTCGCGGTGCTGCCCAAATTGCTAACGCAGTTATACCGCTGAGCATCGACACTAGGACCATCGCGATAATCTTTGCCGAGCATCCAGGATGGCTGCGCTCTCTGTGTGCATAACTCCCACCCTCATCAATAGCGGTCGGCGCTGAGTGTGGCATTGCCGGATTGGTTCCCGCCTCATGTTGAAGATACCGCAGGCTCTGGCGACTTGGAGAGATTCTTTTCGCGAGTCTCGAACGCACGCGGTGTCGCCCGCCAGTCACATGGGACCACTTTGAGTTGAGTTCCGCCATCGGGATGGGACCACCTCTCCGCCAAGTCAATCGACCGAGAACGATGTCATTAGGGCCGGGGTCCGTGTAGTCCGCAGGCGGATCGCTTCTCCGACACTCGACTCAACTACACGCGGCCGGGATTCGACGACGACCCGACCGTCTTGGTGGTAGATGATGTCGATCCCCATCTCGGCGTAGACCTTGGCCTTGTCCGCCGGGTCGGCTGCGGCGAGGGTGGCGGTGATGTCCTGGAGGCTGGCGACGAGGGCCTTGATGTCGTCTTTGGTGAGTTTGGTCGTTGGTTTCCTGCCGAGCAGGGTCTCGAGTCGGCGGCGCTCCTGATTGGTCTCGGCGATCCACCTGCCCACCGCTGAGGCGGCCTCGGGTTCGTTCCTGACGATGGTGCGATAGCTGTCGAGCTCTTCGTCGAGCTTGCGGATTCGTTCCCGGATCTGGCGCGCTTCTGCCTCCTGGTCGGTGTCGGGTTGGGCGGCGTCGGCGAGCTTGGCGCAGGTATCGTCGAGGTGTTCGTCGGTGAACAGTCCGGCAACCCAGGAGTCGAGCCGAGGCACGATGGTGTCCTCGCGCACGTAGATGGTCGCCGGGTGGTCACGGTTGTTGGCAGGGTCGTCGCGTTGGATCTGGCATCGGTAGTAGGGGCGGTCGTGGTTCCAGGTGCCCTCCATCCGTCTTCCGCACTGGCCGCATGAGAGTCGGCCGGCCAGCAGGTACTGACGGCCACCCTTCGGGGTGCGGGTGTAGCGGCGTTTGTTGGCCTTGAAACGGGTCTGGACGGCTTCCCACTCCTCACGAGTGACCACGGCTTCATGGCTGGGTTTCTCAGACCAGATCCAATCCGAGGGGTCGTTCCATCGCATCCGGGTCTGGTGGCCGAGGGCGACGTCGTGGACGTCGATGAGGGCTTCATCGCGTCGCTGCTTGTTCCACACCTGGTAGCCGGTGTATCGGGGGTTCTCCAAGATGGCGCGCACGGCCGTGTGCTTCCATGCCGGCCCGTTTGCCAGGCGATGGGGGTTGCGGTCGGGGTCGGCGGCGGAAGGGCAGGGGATGTCGTCGGCGGTGAGATCCCTGGCAATGGCACGCAGTCCGCTTCCGCCGAGGTACTCGCGGAAGATCCGCCGGACCACCGGTGCGGTGGCCGGGTTGGGTTCGAGACGTCTGGCACGCTGCCCTGCGGCGGCCTTGCCGGGGTTGGGATGCGGCCCGGCGTCGACGAGCCGGTAGCCATATGGGGGTCGGCCGCCGAGGAAGCGGCCCTCCATCGCTGCCTGGGCGGCCATTGCCGAGCGGACTCGGGTCTTGATTCGGTTGCGTTCGCCTTTGCCTTTGCTCATCCCGCCGTAGAGGCTCGGGGTCCCTTCAGCAACCGGGCCTGATCATCGCGGTCGAGGGTCTCGTCCAATCAGTGGCGTGCACCTGGGGCATCAACGCACACACCAACTCGTACTACTACGCGGTGACCGCAGGCCAATGCATGAAGGATGCGATGGGAATCTCCAGTGAAAGCGGTTGGGTCGGGAGTGCCCTGGAAGTACGACAGTCAGGATCACCAGGCTCGGGAGTATTGCTGACCGCAGGCAACACCTACCTTCACTTTTCTTGGGCGAACGGTGATGATGTTGCCAGATTCGAGGCCGGCGCCTACCCAAACGACAACTGCTACCACGCCGGGTACAACTGCGCTCGGCGAATCGTGAACAGAGCATGGCTGAATTCTGTGGACGTGGGAGATACCACTTGCGCCTCCCTTGGCGTCAGTGGTACTTACAGGTGCGGGACAGTGCAAGCCTACGTCACCATTTCCAATGGGGTGACTCACAGCGGTGTCTTGAAGGTTGGGTTCAGCTCAACGGACGGCGATTCTGGCTCCGGGGCCATGGACGGCACTGATACGTTTGATGGGCTCGTCATAGGGAAGAACGGCTCGGTAACGTACGTGATGCAGGCGGATCGACTGCTCGAAGACCTCGGCGGGGCCCAATTCAACTGCTATCCCAGCGGGAACAAGGGTACCGTCTGTCCGGGCACTAACCGCTAGGTAGTCCTCTAGACGGAAAGCAGCACAGACTTTCTCGTCTTCTACGGGGAAGTCTGTGCTGTATCTGACCTCTCTAGTACGCCGGGCGATCCATCCGACTGGAGACAATGTTCAACATGAGTCACCACGTAGCGGTTCGGTCGCGTGTCTCCGGCTTTACTCACATACACCAGCGCAAATGGATCGCCTTCGACTCCGATCGAGTAAACGGCACTCGAGTTTCCGAATCGGTCCCTGCGCCAAACCTCGTAGACATCTCCGGTCGTATAGCGAGGGCCCACAAAGTCACGCATCGCCTCTAACGGTTCCGGGCCGCTCTCGAAACCATCTCTTGTCTCAACCGACGAAACACCATGTGCGCAACCTGTTGCGTCGATTGGTGCATCGGCACAGGCGCCTATCGCAAGTGATAGCGAGACGAGAACCGACAGGCCTCTCGCCCGAGGACGGTTCCGCAACGTCGATGCCATCCTCGCGAAAGCATATCACTGTCGCCCAAGAATCCCAGCGATGCGCTCGTCGGGCATTACGGAGGTCCGGGATGTTGCCAGGTGAAATGTGGGCCTTTCGCGTCCCTCCGTTGATGAACATTGTGCAACGGGACTGTCCGACTGTCATCCGACATCGGGCCCTGACATCGCATGGAGTTCGCGCTCGATACTGCGCTCACGCGGCGACCTTGAATGAGGTGACCAGCGCTCCGCGTGTAGTCGAGAAACCGATCGCTTCTCCGACACGACCTACAGGGACTGCAAGCCGTAGGCCGATGACGCGCCGACCGGCGCCACATCTAGAAAGCCGAACCGTGATCCCGACTACACCGGGCACGCCTTCCGGTGGCGGGCTCACCACTTCCCACCACCTTGTGAGAACAGAGCCTGGACCAGCCGGTATCTAGATTTGCGGTTGGCAGTCCGGCGCTCTCGGCTTCGGGTCTTGTCGGATCTAGGCAATGAGTTAGGGTTTCGTCTCGCGGCGAGCCTTCTGTGGCGGATGACGTTCTGAGTCGGAGGGAGCGACTTTGGGTTTTCACTTGGGCCTTCGGGGGAGGCTCTTACCGATTCTTGTGCTCGCGATTACTCCGTTCAGCCTGAGCTCCCAAGGGGCAACCGGCGGTACTACCGACCTGCCCGTTCGAGCAGATGACACCGCCGAGGATCTCTCAATGGGACTGCTGCGTAACTCCAAACCCGGTCGTTGGGAGTTGGACGCCGCGGGTCGCGTGACGGTCGAGATAGTCCATACCCCTGGAGCAGGCGCGTCGGTTCGTGCTGGGATCGATCAGCTTTCTGGCATGGTTCTCCAGTCGGCACCTGGTGTCATCCTGGCGAAGGTGCCCTCCGTAGGTCTCGCGGCCCTGGAGAGACGTCCCGGGGTTCAGTATCTGCGTTCGCCGATACGAGTCGACCTCTTGCCTGATGCCGTGTTCGCCTCGGAGTCTTTGTCAACAGAGGGAGATATCCACGTCGTTCTGACGAATGCTGCCTCGTGGCACGCGGCTGGATACCGAGGCGCTGGAGTCAAGATAGGTGTCATTGACTACTTCGACGGCGGCACGTGGTCACTCGCCGAGGCGGCCGGAGCCGTGCCAGCTCCGGCGGGAGTCTTTTGCCGCGACACAGGAATCTCCTGCGATATCTGGACTGGAGCCTCCAGGCACGGGGTCGCGGTGGCCGAGATCGTCCACGATATGGCGCCTGAGGCAGTGCTATACCTGGCGACGGCTGTCACCACCACGGACCTTGCAGCCGCGGTCGATTGGTTCGACAGCCAAGGGGTACAGGTCGTTACCCGATCTCTTGGCTCCCAGTTGGACGGGCCAGGCGACGGGACTGGCTCGGTCGATGCGGTTGTTGACGACGCGGTCAACCGCGGCATGGTCTGGTTCAACGCTGCGGGGAATCATGCAAGCGCCAGCGGTGTGACGGCGGGAGGCTACTGGCGAGGCAACTGGGTGGATGGCGATTCCGACGGCTGGATGGAGTTTGCGCCGGGTGATGAGGGGTTGGGCTTCGTCTGCGGGGGAGTTCAGGGCTTCCGCTGGTCCGATTGGGGTGGTGCTGGGACGACTGACTACGACATCTTGATCACCGACTCCACGTCGGGTGCGACAGTGGCGACTTCTGTTGGGAATCAAGTGTTGGGCGCTCCGCCACTTGAGATTCCCGGCCCAATCGACTGCAGCGCTCACCCACTTCTGACGCTGTGGGTCCATCTATTCGACGCTGGGAGTGGAACAAGTGGTGACGTTCTCGAATTCATGGTGAACGGCACAGCCTTCGAATACTCCTCCAATCCGTACTCCGTGAGCCACCCCGCCGCTGACTCTGCGAACCCAGGGGCGATGGCCGTTGGCGCAATCGACCCACCCACCGACGGCACCATCGCCTACTACAGCTCGCAGGGCCCAACCAACGATGAGAGGATCAAGCCTGATCTTGCAGCTCCGAGCTGTCTGTCGACTGTCAGCTACCAGCCGGACTGTTTCAACGGTACGAGTGCGGCAACACCTGTGGCGGCAGGAGCCGCCGCGCTTGTATGGGGGTCGGGCGTGGCCACAACACCGCAAACGGTGACCCAATTCCTCCGCAGCTACAGCGTTGACCGGGGTGCTCCGGGAGCTGATCTCATCTACGGAGCCGGTGAGCTGTACCTCGGCGAGCCGCCAAACCAGGCGCCAATCGTGGATGCGGGGCCGGACCAGATGGTGATCCTGTCAGGCGCAGCCTTGCTGGACGGAACCGTTGTGGCGGGGGGGGGGGGAGGACAGACCCAGCCCGGCGCGGGGGG
>JBHHWH010000097.1:0-7877 GCA_046756405.1 Acidimicrobiia bacterium
CAGCCTGTCGAAGAGGAAGTCCATCAAAGCGGAGAACACTCCATGACAGACGACTCTTCCCCTCCTCTGGAGCGCATCATGACGACAGGGCTGCGTCGCCTGCTCCAATCGGGTGTCCTCTTCGCCGCGGTCGGCCTCGCCTACGGCGCTCCTTCCCCAGCCGACGGCCTGTACTCCTACACCCTGGCCCACCTGGTGGCCCTCCAAGTGGCCACCTTCGCCTTCACCATCGAACTCGCCCCCCTCACCGACCGGCCCTGGTTCGCCCATCTTCGCCGTCCCTGGCTCACCAGCTCCGCTTCGCTGGTGGCAGCGGTGGTGGGCTTCTCCGCCCTCATCACTCTGGCCAGCTCCGCCGCAGCCCGCTACGACCCCTCCCTCCAGTTCCTTCAGCTCCTCTCCTCCCTGGACATCGCCTGGGTGGTTTCAGCCCTCTACATCGCCATCCGGCGCCTCCGCGGACCGGCGGCTGCCACCGTCGCCGGCTCGCTGCTGCTGGCGGCGTGTGTGGTCTCGATCGCCGTCTACCTGGATGTGGTCGGGTTCACCGACCCCGGAGGTTGGCTGGTCGACGGGAGTGCTCTCGCCCGAATCGTCATCCCGGCCGACACCGCCTCAGCGATCGTGGCGGGAGCGGCTCTACTCGCCGCCTCCAGGAGGGCGGATCAGACAACGGCGCAGCCCAGACCCCAGTCGTAGTCGGCGAAGATGACACTGCTTACCTCCTCGACCGGCGCCGGAAGCCAGGGCGCCAGGGAGGCCAGGAGACGTCGTTTCGAGGCGGGGACGAAGGTGGGCATCCGATGAGGGCGCACGAAGTCGCCGCCGTACCAGAGGAAAACCCGGCTGAGGACAAGGGTGCCGTCACCTCTAATAAGCGCTCCCCCTCCGGCCAGAAACGCTCGCATCTGGTCGTCGAGTTGGGCATCCAGACCCTCCTCGGTGTAGGGGCTGGAGCGGAGGGTGGGACAGGACAGGGACCCACATACCAGAGCTCCGTGGATGCGCGGGTCGCCGAAACGGCGGATCTTGGCGTGCTCGACGGCCTCCATGGACAGCTCCTCGCCGGCAACCGTGACGAAGGGACGATCGAAGGCCCCGGGGAGCCGCAGCACCGAAGTGGAGCCGATGGCCAAGGCTTCCGTGGCCAGGGCGACAGCCTCCGCGTTGTAGAGGTTTATCCAGTAGGCGAGGGCTCCCTCCCGGCTCAGGGTGTCGGGGTCCACACTCTCCAGCTTGGCGATGTAGTCCAGGACCTCCTGGCGATGGGAAACCGCCGCGGGCAAACCCCCTGAGGCCAGGGCAGTAAGGACCGGAGCGAACGGGGAGTGATCGACGCTGGCCGTGCCCGCCGGCCTGGGCCTGGCAACCGACCGGAGCGCACGAAAGATCGCCCAGGCGACCTTGAGAGGATTGGGTCCGTCCACGATCAGAGCCAACGCGACCCGGCCCCCGACTCTTCCCTCCGATCTACCGCTTATCCTTAGGTCTTGTGTTCAGATTCATCTTCAAGCTCATCAGGACGGCCTTCCTGCTGCTCCTCGGCTCAGCCGTGGCCGCCAAGTTCCTGCTCGAGTCCAACGCCGAGCCGGAAACCGAAGAGATCGACCTCGTCGCCATCTTCGAAGGCAAGGACCTGGTCTCGGTGGCCAACCCCTTCTACGGGGGGAAGATCCTCACGCTCTTCGGTGGGGTGAACCTCGACCTGCGTCGAGCCACCCCCGCGCCTACGGGCATCAGATTGGACCTCATGGTGGTCATGAGTGGTGTCAACCTGGTCGTCCCCGAGGGATGGCGGGTGGAGTGCCAGATGAAGCCCCTCGTCGGCGGTTTCTCCGACAACACCAGAACCACCGCCGACGACGACGCGCCGACGGTGACCCTCACCGGGTTCGCCTGCATGGGCGGGGTCAACGTCGAAACCAAATCCCCCGTAGAGGCCGTCTCCTGATGCCGGTGCGCATCGAAGCCACCCGGCTGATTCCCGGCCGGGGGGAGGTAGTGCACGGCGGTGCCGTGATTCTCGATGGCGACACCATCGTCTACGCCGGCGCCTCGGAGGAGGCGCCTGGAACCCCAGACGCCACCGTGGTCACCACCGACACCGTCATGCCGGGCATGTGGGAGTGCCACGGCCACTTCCTCGGCACCTACACCGCCAACATCGAGGAGATGCACACCCTCCGCCCCCAGCTCGGGGCAATGCGGGTCACCGCCGACGCCCGTCGGGCCCTCGACGCCGGATTCACCTCGGTGCGGGAGATGGGAGGTTACGGAACCTTTCTCAGCCGGGCCATCGACGAGGGTCAGGTCGTCGGTCCGAACGTCTATGCCAGCGGGTCGATGCTGTCGATGACCGCCGGTCACGGCGACACCCACGGCATGGACCTGGACATGGCCCGCCGCTCCTTCGCCCGCATTGTCGGCGAGGACGGCATCGTCGACGGGCCAGACCAGTGCCGGGCGGGGGTGCGCCGCATGCTCCGCCTCGGAGCCAAGGTGATCAAGGTTCACGCTTCGGGTGGGGTAATGAGTGAACTGGATGACCCTCACCTCCCCCAGTTCTCCCTCGAGGAGCTGCGGGCGATCGTCGACGAGGCCACTCGCATGGAACGGCTGGTGGGAGCCCACTGTCATGGCAAGCGGGGGATCATGAACGCCCTCGAGGCCGGGATCAAGACCATCGAGCACGGTACCTACCTCGACGGGGAGGCTGCGGACGCGATGGTGGAGACCGGAGCGATCCTGGTGCCCACTCGGTGGATCGTCGAGTTCCTGGTCGCCGAGGGGGAGAAACGGGGCATTCCCGCCTATGCCAGGAAGAAGATTCAAGAGACGGCTCAATACCATTCCGACGCCATCGCCCTCGCCGTCGAGAAGGGCGTAAAGATCGCCCTCGGCACCGACATCTGGGCGACGAGGCTCTGGGGCCGCAACGCCGAGGAGCTGGGACTGCTCGTGGCCTGCGGGATGACCCCCCTCCAGGCCATCGAGGCGGCCACGGCCAACGGACCCGCCACCCTGGGACCCCAGGCCCCCAAAGCGGGCCTGCTCGCCGAGGGCTACGACGCCGACGTCATCTGCGTCTCTGGCGATCCCACCACCGATGTCGGCCTCCTCGCCGACCCCGCCAACATCACCCACGTCTTCAAGGCCGGCCGCCCGGTCAAGACCCGTACCTAATGCACCAGGGCCCGGATATGGACCTTTGCGCAAAGAGAACGGGCGGGGTCAGACGATGCGGCGTTTGGAGGCCCAGCGGGCCAGCTCGTAGCGGTTGGAGAGCTGGAGCTTGCGCAGGACCGACGAGACGTGGGTCTCCACGGTTTTGATGGAGATCCCCAGCTTGCGGGCGGCCTGTTTGTAGGCGAAGCCCCGGGCGATCAGCCTCAGCACGTCCTTCTCCCGGGAGGTGAGCTGGTCCAGTTCGGGATCGGTGTCGGGTGGAATAGCCCCGGCGAAGGCGTCGAGGACGAACCCCGCGAGGCGGGGTGAGAAGACGGCATCCCCCGCGGCCACCCGGCGCACCGCGTCGGCCAGTTCAGCCGGGTCAATGGTCTTGGTGACATATCCTCGGGCCCCGGAGCGGATCATGGCTATAACGTCTTCGGCCTGATCGGAGACGGAAAGGGCGAGGAACTTCACGTCGGGGTTGGTCGCCCCCAGCGCCTCCACCACGGCGATCCCGCCTCCCTCCGGCATGTGGACGTCGACGAGGACCACCTCGGGGTCGAGCCCGCGGATCTCCTCGATGGCGGTGTCCACGTCGTAGGAGGAGCCGACGATGTCGAACTCGCCCGACAGCTCGGCCTTGACACCTGAAAGGAAGAGCCGGTGATCGTCGACCAGGTAGACGCGAATACTCACTGTTCCCCTCCAGGCAGGCGCAACACGACTTCGGTACCTTCACCGGGTTCGGAGACGATCTCGGCGCTACCTCCCGCCCGGCTCATCCGACCCCGGATCGAAAGGGCGATTCCGCGCCGGCCTGGCGGAGTGGCCTCCGGGTCGAATCCTTTGCCGTGGTCGGTGACGAACACTTCCGCGCTCCCGTCCTCGTCCACCTCCATGTAGACCGACACCCGATCGGCGCCAGAGTGCTTGGCCGCGTTGACCATCGCCTCGGTCGCTGCCGCTACCAGCGCCCCCGTCTTCTCATCCACTGCCACATCACCCACGGTGATGACCTCCACCGGCACCTGATGATCCTTCTCGATCCGTTCTGCCGCCTGTTTCAGCGCCGTGGACACCATATCCACCCCGGCCAGCGGCGCGGTCCCGTACAGCCACTCTCGAAGCTCGGCCTCCTGATGCCGGGCCAACATGGCTATGCGACGGGAGTCGTCACTGCGCTGAATCAGGGCGAGGGTCTGGAGAACCGAGTCATGGAGGTGGGCTGCCATCTCCGCCCTCTCCTCCTGGCGAATCCGCTCCCGGCGCTCCTCAGCAAGGTCCTCGAGGAGTCGGCGAACCCATGGCCCGAAGGCGACCACCAGGCCGACCCCAGTGAGCGCCACCGCCAGGACGACCGCCTGGAACTGGAAGATCTCACCCACGGCGGTAGTGAGGAGGGTCAGGCCCGCCATCAGGAGGCCAACCCCGACGAGGAGCCGGATCCGTCCCGCCCGGGCCGTCCCGGGGTCGAGGAGAGCTTCCAACGGTCCCCTCTTTCCGCTGTCTACCAGGGCCGCGGTGCCAAAGGAGAGGGCAGTGATGGTGAGGACAAGGCCGGTGTTCGGCCACCAGCCCAGGCCGGAGAGGAGCAGCATGACACCAGCGAAGACAGCAGCCAGGCCGATGGGCTGCCCCGGATCCGCCGGCGCGACTTCTCGGTCCTCTACCCGGTCGAAGCTCACCAGCCACAGCCCCAGATAGATGACCAGCCCCAGCCCCCATACGGCTGCCAGTGTGATGAAGGCGGCGCGCACATAGCTGTCCCGGACTCCCAACATGTCGGCCAGGCCACCGGCGACCCCGGCGAAGATCCGGCCGGTCCGGCGTCGGGAGAAGTCGAGGGGAGGCATGGCTTCCATACCCAGAGTCTGGCTCCGAGCCCGTCCCAGGACAATCGGGTACATCACCCAGGGCCTCGGGGGAAGTTCAGGGGCCTCCCCCATACCATTGACCCGGGCACCCGACGCATGATCGAACCATGGAAGACCAATCCACAGTCGAGACCGAACAAGCCCCGAGCAGAGAGCTGGTCCGCCCCTTAGAAGGACGGATTGTTGCCGGCGTGGCCCAGGGCCTAGCCAACCGCTTCGACATGCCCGTCGGGCTGGTGCGGGTCCTCTTCGTGGTCACCGCCTTCTTCGGCGGTCTGGGAGTGGTCCTCTACGCCGCCGGGTGGGGGCTGATCCGCTCCGAAGACGAACCGGAAGCCCCGGTGGAGCGGTTCTTCGCCGATGCTTCCACCGCCCGATCGTGGATCGGGATCGCTCTCATCCTCTGGGCGGCGCTGATCATCCTCGGCAACCTCACCTTCCTGCGCGACGAGTTCGTCTGGGGGGTGGCTCTCCTAGTGGTGGGAATACTTCTCTACACGGGGAAGATCCCCCTCGGCGGAAGCACCCAAACGAACGTCGAAGACCGGGCCCAGCAGACTCCCCCTGGAGCACCCACCCAAGCGGCCGCCGTGGCGACCCAGCCCTCGTCGGTCGAGCAGGCCGGAGCACCTCCCCTTCGGGAACCTCCTCCTCCGTCGCCCCCACCTACACCCACTCCTTCTCCTCGCCCTCCTCGTCCGACACGACCTCGCGAGCGGTCGATGCTGGGGCGGATAACGATCGGTCTCGCCCTGGTAGCCATGGGAGTTCTGGCGCTGCTGGACAACCTTGCCGGTGTACCCGTCGACGCCACACCCCGCCACTACCTCGCCCTCGCGGTCACCATCCTCGGACTGGGTTTGTTGGTGGGAAGCATCGTCGGTCGGGCCCGCTGGCTGATCCTGATCGCCCTCCTGTTGATCCCACCACTGTTGGTCTCTTCGATGTTCAACGTCGCCTTCGACAGCGAGGTTCTCGACCAGCGGGTCGTCCCGACCCGCTTCGACGAGCTGAATAACACCTACAGCATCGACCTGGGCAATCTCTACATCGACCTCACCCAGCTCCCCTGGGATGGACGGACCATCGAGCTCAAGGCCCAGGTGGACGTCGGTGATCTCACCATCGTGATTCCACCTGACGTGGCCCTCATCGGTTACGCCGATACCGATGTAGGACGTCTATCGGTCCTCGGAAGGGAGGTGTCCGGAGTTGGGGTCGACGCCTTCGAATTCGCGGAGCCGGGCCGCCGGGGCACGGTCCGGTTGGAGGCTGAGGCGGACGTGGGCAATGTCGAGATCAGACGCTGAAAGGAACCGGAAATGAAGACCCACGAATTCGATCCGATCTCCTTCTTCTTGGGAGTGATCATCACCGCCATCGGAGTCATCTTCCTCCTCCCCAACGGGACGGTGGAAATCGCCGCCACCTTCAGGGACCTGGGGGCCTGGCTGTGGCCCACCGTGTTCATCGCCATCGGTCTTGCGGTGCTGGTCCCGGGTCTCAGCCCACGGCGGCGTACCGACGGGTCAAGCGGTCCGGACCCGCAGGGTGCGGTAGAGGCTCCGGACCGCAACGAAGAGGAGTAGAACCCCGAAGCCAACGGAGAGGGTCCGGCCCTCGATCCCGAGGGCGGTTCTCGAACCGATCAGCGAGCCCACTACTCCGCCCAAACCGGCGAGCAGACCGTCCCCGAGCTGAACCCGCTCGTTGCGCCGGTTCACCACGGTGCCGGAGATCGAGGTGAACACGATGGCCAGCAGAGAGGTTCCTTGGGCCTGGTGCTGGGTGAGGCCGAGTAGGAGCACGGCGGAAGGAACGATCACCACTCCCCCACCTATACCGGCCAAACCGGCGAAAAACCCGGCTACAAGACCGATTCCGAGGGCGATCAGCACCTGGAGGAAGTCGCCGTAGGTGGTCGACCCGGGAAGAGGGCTTCCTCCGCCGATCATCCGTGCCGCCGCCACCAGCAGCACGATGGCGAACACGATGGTCAACGCCCGGGCGCTGATCCGGTGCATGACCGTGGCCCCGATCGCCGAACCGAGGATTCCGCCGATGCCTACCGTCACACCGACGACAACGTCTATTTCCCCGGACACCCCGAACGAGACCGCTCCCATCGCCGCGATAAGGACGATGGCAGCCAGGGAAGTGGCGTGGGCCCGGTGGCGGTCGAGCCCAGCGAGAATGAGAAGCGGGACCAAAACGATGCCTCCGCCGACTCCCAAGCCGCCTCCCACCAGGCCGGCAGCGAGGCCTATGAGCACGAGTTTCCACCAGGCGACAGCGGGAGTTTCGCTCATCATCCCACCTTAGGGTTTTCGGGAACCGCCTACGCGCACCCTCACTCCAGAGTGCAGTACCTTTCAGGTCATGGAATTCGATGCTGCAACCGCATTGATCGTGGTCGATGTTCAGAACGACTTCGCCGACCCGTCTGGAAGCCTCTATGTCTCCGGCGGCGAGGGGGTCATTCCCTTCATCAACGACCGGATCCGGGAAGCGCACAACGCTGGCGCCACCATCGTCTACACCCAGGACTGGCATCCCGAGTCGACTCCGCATTTCGAAAAGGATGGCGGGATCTGGCCGGTGCACTGTGTCGGTGGCACCAAGGGTGCGGACTTCCACCCGGATCTGGAAGTGGTCGAAGACGCCCTGTTCATCAAGAAGGGCACCGGCGGTGAAGATGGCTACTCCGCCTTCAACGTCCGGGATCCCCAGACCGGGGAAGAGTCCTCCACCGGATTGGCCGACCAACTCCGAGGACGGGGCGTCCGCCGGGTCGTCGTGGCGCATCGCGGGGCAGCCCAGCGCCTGGCTCCA
>JBHHWH010000098.1:0-7860 GCA_046756405.1 Acidimicrobiia bacterium
TCCACCATCCGGTCGGTCCAGGCCTCGGGGAGTAAGGCCAGGGTGGATTCGAAGTCGAAGCCGATCTTTTCGGCGATGTTCTGCGGGACCACGTCCGGATACTCGATGCGGTGGATGCAACCCATGTCCACCTGCTCGTCCTTGAGACTCTGCACTGCGGCGAAACACTCGATGAGCATGGTGCGTAGATCGGTCAAGGGGCCGTACAGGGCGTGGGCCTTCCCCGAAGGAACATAGGTCTCGTACATCGGCTCGCAGTACTGGACCACACTGAAGGTGTAGAGGGTGTCGATTCCCCAGTCGCTCTGCGCCGAGACCCGGGGGTCGGCCACGAGACGCTCGACCACATGCCGTTTGAACAGAAGCTCTCCGCCCAGGGGCTGTTCGATCCAAGGCAGCTCACTACGGGGGAAGCGAATGGCGAAACCGGTGCGGGTGATGAACCAGGTGATCATGGCGTCGGTGGAGGCCCGGGGGAAATAGTGGCGGACCACCCCGTAGTCGAAGTCCGCCGCCTCCTCGGCTTTGGTGATCCACTCCGGGCCGAAGTTGGTGATGTCCGAGTCGTAGAAGTGGACTCGCTGGAAGTCGGTCTCGGAGAGGAACCAGCGCAAAGCGGTGTTCATCCCGTCGCCCTTACCTGGTCGTTTGGATCCGATCCGTTCTTGGAGGATCAGCTCCACCGGAGTACCGGTACCGGCAGCGATCCCTTCGCGGGCCTCAGCGATGGCCCGGAAGGTCTCCTCTTCCTCGTAGCCAACGCACAGCACGCGGCCTACCCTCGGGTGGCGGGCGGCCGTCTCCACGTTGGCCAGCACCACCTCGGGGCGCTCCGTCTTGAAGGGAAAGACCACCAGGCTCAACTCGTCAGGCACGCTACCGAAAGCAAAGTCGAGGAACCAACTATTCCGACAGGTCGGCGAGGATTCGTTTCGCCCCCAAGACCCAGCCCTCGGGGCCGACCCCCGCCAGACGCACCAGGCCCTCCACGGCCAGGTCGGCGTATACACCACCAGGGCGTTGCACCAGCATTGGAACTTCGACCACCTTCAGCATGGGAAGGTCGTTGTCGAAGTCGCCTATGGCGTAGGTTCGTTGGGGACTGAGGCGGTCGGCGAGGTATCGGAGGGCCGTGCCCTTGTCGTGTTCACCCTGGGCGCTGTAGAAGAGGGCGCCCCTCACCAGGCGGAGACCTCGCTTCGCCAGCGCCTCAGCAAGGGAGGTGGCAGATCCCTCCAGGAGGAAGGTGACCGAATACTCCCTCTCCTGGGCCCGGGTCGCCTCCTCCCAGGAGAGCCCGGTGATATCGCTTATCTCCCCCGGTGTCATCTCCCCGTAGCTGCGGACCCTGACCCCCGCCTCGGCGGCCGCGGCCATCAGACCTGCCCGGACCCGCTGGTAGGGCAACCCGAAGCAGGCAACGACTTGCCCCGCCTCGACGACGGCGGCGCCGTTCTCCACGATGAAAGGGCCGTCCACATCGAGCTGTTTGAGGAGATGCGTCATCTCGGCACGGGTCTTCGCGGAACAGAACACCACCGTGACTCCGGCTTGGATCAGGGCCTTCAGCGGACCGGTGGCCGGACCCGGGCGGTAGGTGCGCTGGTCGAGGAAGGCACCGTCGAGATCGCTGAATAGGACAGCTTTCATCACGTCAACTGGAAGCCTCGTCGGGGGACACCGGGGAGGTGATGACCTCTTCCATGACGATCGGGGGCTCGCCCGGCGCCTTGTGGGTGATCCGCTCCGCCCGGAGTTGACGGAAGGTGGTGGCCCGATCCGCTAGCACCGATGCGAAGGTCGCAAAGTCCAGGTTCTCGATCGCCGGGTAGATCCGTTCCCGGGCCGGCTCGCCGTCTGGCCCGAGCTCATCGTGCTCGGCCTGGAAAGCCTTGATCTCCTCTCGCACGGCCGGAGTGCACACGGCGGAGTGGTACAGGGTGTTGAGGGCCTGGACCCGCATCTCCTCGACGTGGTCCACTCCCTTGTCCTCATGGAAGTGCGGGTTGCGGGTCTCGATCTGGAAGACCTCCACCCCGGCCTTCATCACTTCAGGATGACCGGACCCCAGGACACCTCCGTACTCCTCGAACAGGTGCAGATACTCGTAGGGCTCAACGGAGTAACCCGAGCCGAAGCGCATGTGCCGAGCCAGCTCCATACTGATGGCGTGCTCACCGGCGTTCCCCGTGGTGATCACCTCAGTCCCGAAGCCCGAGTAGTCGGCGAGGAGAAGGTTGAGGAAACGGTTGGTCACCTGGGAGGTGCGGCCCCAGCAGTTGAAGAAGATCCGGTTCTTGACGATCTTCGGCTTGGTCCGCCACGAGATCCGCACCAGCGAATAGGGGGTCTGGGCGAGATGGAATCCGGCGGCGAAGGCCTTTACGTACTCGTGAACCGCCCCCGGGACGTAGTTGTCAGCGTCGACGAACCCCACATAACGCCGACCGGTTAGCTCGGCGAGAGCGAGGCCAACGAGCATCCCCTCCCCCTTGCCGTGACGGACCAGGCCATCTTCGCCGACCAGCTCCGGCATCCCGGCGGCTGTGAAGGCGACTGCCAGCCCCTCGTCACGCTGGTGAACCATCACCGCAGGACGGTGGGTGACCCGACAGAAGCGGCTCAGGGTCTCGCATTCCATTTGATAGCGGTCGATGGGGTCCCGGGAGCTGTTGGAGACCATCACGATCAGACAGTCGTGGGGGATACCGGAGAGCACCCCGTCGATCACTTTGAGGCGCTCGTTCTTGGCGGGGACTACGACCACCATCTGACGTTCGATGTCGGAGATCCACGCCGCGGGAATCTGAAGCACGGTCTGATAGTCCAGTGCGGTGGGAGCCCCAATGGCGTCACGGCCTGAGTCAAGCTCCCAGACCTCCTGGACTTCGTAGATCCGAACGGCCCCGAAACGTTCGGTACGGGAGGGAGCGCTGATCCTCATCGCCCCTCCAAGGATACGTCGCCACCCGACTGACCGTCACCGCAGGTGCTGCGTCCGGCACAGGTGCCTCTACCCTTACCGTCTGGCCGTTCCCTGCGCCCCGAAGCGATGACAGACTTCCACTACGAACCCCTCAGCTACCTCGACGCCTCCTTCCTGGCCTTGGAGAGCCGCACCAGCCACATGCACGTGGCCGGGGTGGCCATCTTCGACGCCGAACCTCTATCGACGGGAGAGAGCGGCATCGACATCGAGGCCATCAAAGCCCACATCCGCTCCAAGCTCCAGTACATCCCCCGATACCGCCAGCGCCTGGAGTGGGTCCCCTACAACCGACACCCGGTATGGGTGGACGACGCCCAGTTCGCCTTCGACTACCACGTACGCCACACCTCCCTGCCCCGTCCCGGCACCGACGACCAGCTCAAGGGACTCGCCGGAAGGATCGTCTCCACCAAGCTCGACCGCTCCAAGCCCCTTTGGGAGCTGTGGGTGGTGGAGGGGTTGAGCGAGAACCGCTTCGCCATCATCGCCAAGATCCACCACTGCATGATCGACGGCGTCTCCGGAGTCGACCTCACCACGATCCTGCTCAACGTGGTCCCCGACGCCACCATCGAAGAGGCTCCGAAGTGGGAGCCCCGTCCCGCGCCGACACCGACCCAGCTCGCCGTGGCCGAGTCGGCCCGGGCCACCCGAAAGCTGATCGACCGTCTCGGCAACCTGGGGGAGGTGGCCCGGGAAGCTCCCGAGCTAGCGGACCGGGTCTTCGACAAGTCGGTGGCTGCTCTCTCCTCCCTGCGCTCTGGCTGGCTGACCCCCGCCGACCGAACTCCCCTCAACCCTGACATCGGGCCCAACCGTCGCTTTGACTGGACGGAGATGGACCTCGCCGAAGTGAAGGCGGTGAAAAACCGACTCGGCGGGACGGTCAACGACGTGGTGCTGGCGACCACCGCTGCGGCTGTGCGTCGGTTCTTGATCGAACGCCGCGACTTCGACCCAGCGCATAAGGAGTTCCGGGTGATGAACCCGGTCTCTACGCGAACAGCGGGCCAGAGGGGCAAGCTGGGCAACCAGGTGGCGATGTGGCTGATCGACCTCCCCGTCGCCGAACCCGATCCGGAGGAACGCTACGAGCTGATCAGGGAACGAACCCGAGATCTCAAAGAGTCCAAACAGGCCCTGGGGGCAGCCACCCTGGTGGAGCTCAGCTCGGGAACGCCGATAACCCTGCTCTCCCTGGCGAACCGGGTGGTAGGACCGCGGCTCAGACCCTTCAACATGACAGTGACCAACATCCCCGGCCCCCAGTTCCCCATGTATCTGTTGGAGTCGCGCATGCTGGCCAGCTATCCCATGGTCCCCCTCTGGGCCCAGCATGGAGTGGGCCTGGCCCTGTTCTCCTATGACGGCACCCTCTTCTGGGGGGTCCAGGCCGACTGCGACGCCCTCCCCGACTCGGGGGAGTTCATCGAATCCCTCCACACTTCCTTCGCCGAACTGCGCCAGCTCGCCGTGGCCAAGCCATGAGACGCCTCGATCTTGCCGACGGCCTCCGGCTCCTCCACTCAGCGAAGGGGGACGGCTATTTCGGTCATGAGGCCCATCTGCGATTCGGCTGGTCTCTTCTCGAGGAGGCCTCAGGCGTGGAAGAAGCGGAGAGGGTGGCGGCGCTCACCATCCGCCACGCCGCCGAGGTCGCGGGAAGTCCTTCCAAATACCACTACACGATGACCCTCTTCTGGATCCGCATGCTCGCCCGGGTGAGGGACGAACATGGCATCGCCTCCCTGGAGGAGGCGCTGGAAGCCCATCCCGAGCTCGGTGACCCCCACCTTCCCGACCGGTACTGGTCGAACATCCACGATGAGGAGGCCCGCCAGCACTGGATCGAGCCCGACCTACAGCCTCTCCCGTGACCGTCCTCGCCGCGCTCGGCGGAGCGGTGCTCATCTCCTTTTCGGCGATCTTCTTCGCCCTGTCCGCCACCGACCCGGTGGTGGGAGCGTTCTTCAGGATGGCCTACGCCCTGCCGGTGCTGTTCTTCCTCTGGTATCCCCGACGCCACCACGACCGCCGCCCGGCCAGAAGACGGTGGCTGGCCTTCGCTGCAGGTATGGCTCTGGGTCTGGACGTGGCGACCTGGCACACCAGCATCAACCACATCGGAACGGGCCTGGCCACCCTCCTCGCCAACACCCAGGTGCTGTTCGTGGCTGTGGCCGCCTGGCTCGTCTTCGGAGAGAAGCCCCGACGCAAGGTCGTGGCCTCCATACCAGTCGTCTTGGGAGGCGTGGCCCTCGTCTCGGGCCTGGGACAGGCCGACGCCTACGGTGCCAACCCGGTATTGGGAACCCTCCTCGCCCTAGGGGCGGCGGTGTTCTATGCCGTCTTCCTTCTCGGATTCCGCCACGCCAACGACGCCCAAGTGCCTCCGGCGGGGCCTCTCCTCGAAGCCACCGCCGGAGCGGCGGTGGCGACGGCCGTAGTCGGTGTGATCGGCTCCGACCTCGACCTCATGCCCACCTGGCCCGAGCACGGCTGGCTGATCGCCCTGGCTTTGGCAGCCCAGGTGGCCGGTTGGCTGGCTATCGGCTATGCCCTTCCCCGGCTTCCCGCCGCGGAGACGGCCACGATCATCCTCCTCCAACCCAGCCTCACCCTCGTATGGGGGGCTCTGATCTTCGCCGAACGGCCCTCCCCTCTTCAGATACTCGGCGTGATCATCGTGCTGGCGGGTGTGGGCTTCGTGGCCTTCACCCGAGCAGCCACTCCGTCCCCCGCCAAGGTTCCGGGCTGACTTAACCGCCGAGCACCACGACCAGGAGCCGGCCGGTGGGTCCGTCGATGACCGCCACGCCTGCCCGGTCGTAGTTCGGCTCGGTCATCTCGGCGAGACCGGATTCGGAGGCGAGGATTCCGTCCAGAGCCCCCCGCGCCGTACCGGCGAGGGCTATCGCCTCCCCGCTGAACGCCAGCCTCGCTCCGGCCGCCTCCAGGGCGTCAGCGACCGTGACCCCCGGCGGTGTCTCCCGGCTCAGCCGTCCCGAGGTGTACATGGTCCAGGCCCGTTCCTCTGCCACCCGAGCCAGCACCTCCGCCGATTCGAGAGCACGCAAACCCTCCCCGGCACGGAACTCGTTGATCAAAGTCAGCACCTCTCGTGCCTCATCGCCCCTCGCCACCAGCTCGTCGGCCTCCGCCGGCGGGATCTCCAACACCTCGTCTCCTTCGGGAACCGCTCTCGGCGTGCCGAACAGACCCCTGATCGTGGCCAGGGAACCCATCACGTCATCTCCGGTGAGACGTCTGAACATGCGCTGGGGCAGGGCATCGTCGCCAGCTATCGACTCGACGACCACCGACTCGTTGATCGCCGTCACCCACTTGTCCGGCAAGGGGGCGGCTCCGGCGACGCTGACCAACACCAGCACCAGGACAACGCCCCAACCGACCGCCACCGCGGCTCCCCCAAGCCGGTTGGCGATGTTGAGCCCGGGGAGACGCATCAGCTTGGAGAGATAGTGGGACAGCACACCGAGGGTGGCACCGAAGAGAATGAAGAGGGCGACACCGGCACCGATACGGGCAGCCTCGGGAGAGACCCCAAAGCTTTCGGTCAGGAAGTCACCGACGGGCCGACTCAACGAAAAGGCGACCCAGATTCCAGCCACCAGACCGACCAGATCCAGCACCTCGCGCACTAGACCCCGGAGCCAACCGCGCACCACAAGGGCGGCGAGGAATAGGCCAAGGATGAAGTCGATCAACGCCTTACCCGATTTCCTCGGGATCGGCCTGCACCAGCCTGATCCGCATTCGCTTGTTGGCCTTCCCCTTGGACTCGGTCTTCACCACCTCCACCCGGCCCACCTCCAGGGTGGAGGCGACATGGGTACCTCCGTCGGCTTGCCGGTCCAGACCCACGATGTCCACCACCCTGATCTCGGGAACCCATTCGGGGATCAGGTTGACTTTGGTGCGGATCAGGTCGGGATCTTTGAGGGCCTCCTCGCGGGCCATGATGATGATCTCGGTGGGGTAGCCCTTGACCAGCTCCTCGTTGAGCTTTCGCTCCACCTCCCTGCCGAATTCGACCGAGATCGCATCTAGTTCGAAGTCCATCCGGGCCTCCCCCGGGCTCATGTTCCCCCCGGTGACCTTGGCCCCGAAGTCCCTGTATACGACACCGGAGAGGGCATGGAGGGCGGTGTGGGTTCGCATCGTCAGATAGCGGCGCCCCCAGTCGATGGTGCCGAGGACGGGTGTGCCCGGATCGGGGAGCTGCGAGTCCTCGGCGACGACGTGGCAAGGCCTTCCCTCGCGGCGCACCGTGTCGACCACCTCCACCGACCCGCCGTCCCAGACGATCACTCCAACGTCGCCGGGCTGGCCTCCGCCGCGGGCGTAGAAGACGGTGCGGTCCAGGAAGAGACCCTCGCCGGTGACTTCGGTGACGTTGCCCTCGGCTTGCCAGAGATAGGAGTCCTTCGGCGCTAACTCTTCTGTCGGTCCCGATCCGGCCATCACCGTCCTGAGCCTATCGGGCCGTGGAGTCGTCGGGAGGAAAGGCAGGCCCGTGGCCGGGAATGATCGTCGTGGCCACCACGAGTACACGCTCCCGGCCCCCGTGAAGGGCCACGGGGTCGGTGGCCCGGGGCACCGCCGACGCGGAGTCCGACATCGACACACTGGTGTACCTGCACGCGCCCTGCTCGAAGGGCCGGTTCGAGTCGGAGTGCCAGCGCGCGCGGGCGAGCGGCGGCGGCTACCACAACGGCTCGCCCCGGGCGGGGTTCGCCGTCTACCACATCGTCGAGGGCGTCAAGTGCGACTTCGCCTTCTCGCCGGTGGCGCGCGTCGAGGAGCTGCTCGACGAGGTGCTCCTGCAGCGCGACACCGATCCGGTGAAG
>JBHHWH010000099.1:0-7820 GCA_046756405.1 Acidimicrobiia bacterium
GCCGGAATGGGCTTGCCTTGGGGGCTTACCTGGGGGTCGCCGAGGAACTCGGCCAAGCGCTGCGCCACGTCGGCCGGGGTGATGTGCTCGAACTCGCAGGCCACGGTGTCGGCCGCCTTGGGGGTGAGACCCAGCTGCTCCGAGAGGAAGACAGACCAGAGACGCCGGCGACGAAGGACCGACCGGGCGATCTCCTCCCCTACTGCCGACAGGTTCACTCCCTTGTAACGGACGTACTCCACCAACCCCCGGCCTGCGAGCTTTTTCACCATCTCGTTGGCCGAGACCCGCGACACCCCTAGAGCCTTGGCTAGCTGCGGGACGGGGACCGGACCCCTATGACCGTCTTCGGCTGCCATGGCGATGGTGATCAGATACATCTCCTCCGCCTCACTGGTGGAGATACGAGAAACGCGAGAAGCGTCTGTGGCGCTCTGGTTGGTAGTGACCACGAATGAAACCTCGATTGGGGGCTGCCATCATCGTATCACCGCATCTGGCGATTGGTATGTCTGGCCTTCCCTTGGAGGGGTGGCACAGTTCACAATCTGAATCTTCGCGGTCCACCGCGGCGGCGCCGTATTCTTCTCCCATGGACCTGACGCCTGCCCGCCACTGGGCCCCCCCGGCGCACTGGCGGCGATTCACCGTCATCGACTCCCACACCGGCGGCGAGCCCTTCCGGGTGGTGGTCGACGGCCTTCCCGACATCCCTGGCGACACCGTCCCGGAACGGCGGCGTCACGCCAGTGAACACCTCGACGACCTGCGGCGGATCCTCATGTGGGAACCGCGGGGACACGCCGACATGTACGGAGGTTGGATCGGGCCACCAGTGGAAGACGACAGCGACCTGTCGGTGCTGTTCTGCCACAACGCAGGATTCTCCACTATGTGCGGGCACGGGATCATCGCCCTGACCAAGGTGGTTCTCGACACGGGAGTTTTCCCCGCCACGGAAGGGGACAACAACCTGACGATCGACACCCCGGCGGGTCAGGTCTCGGCCGGGGCCGAGGTCGTTGGCGGTCGAGCTACCCGGGTCAGGTTCCGCAATGTCCCCTCGTTCGCTCCCGACTTGGACGCCAAGGTCGACGTGCCCGGACTGGGAACGGTGGCCTACGACTTGGGTTTCGGCGGGGCCTTCTACGCCTACGTGGAGGCCGCTTCGGTTGGCACCGACCTCGGAGATGCCGCCGACCTGATATCGAAGGGCCGGGCCATCAAGGAGGCAATCGTGGCATCCGGGGAGATCACCCACCCCACTCAGGAAGACCTTGGGTTCCTCTACGGGGTCATCTTCACCGGACCGGCGCTCAAGGCGGGCAACCACAGCCGCAACGTGTGCATCTTCGCCGATGGTGAAGTGGATCGCTCCCCCACCGGGACCGGCGTCTCGGGTCGCCTCGCCATACTCCACGCCCGAGGAGACATCACCGAAGGCGAGGCCATCACCGTGGAGAGCATCGTCGGCTCCGAGTTCACCGGCCAGATTGTCGACCAAGCCCAGATCGGTGACATTCGGGCGGTTATCCCCGAGATCTCGGGCACCGCCCACATCGTGGGTCGAGCCGAGTTCTGGGTGGATCCCGATGACCCCCTCAACCCTGGATTCTTGGTGCGCTGACCGCCTAGATCACCTGGGTGAGACCTCCGTCGACCACCATGATCTCGCCGGTCACGTAAGGATTGGCGACCAGGGCCATGACCGCCTCCGCTATGTCGTCGGGGGTACCTGACCGTTTCGCAGGAGCCAACTCGGCGACCATGGCATGCAGGTCGTCCCAGTCGGCGGTCCAGGGGGTGTCGACCAGGCCGGGCGCCACGGCGTTGACCCGAACCGGACCTGAAGACTTGGCTAGCAGCACGGTGAGCTGGTTGAGGGCGGCCTTGGTCATCGAGTAGGCGATGGAGCTGCCGACCGGACGCAGCCCGGCCACCGAGGTGATCATCACCACGTTGCCGTCGGGCGACTCGCGGAGATGGGGCATCGCCGCCTTCGTCAGCCACCAGGTGCCGAAGACGTTCACGTCGAAGGTCCTGTGGAAGATCTCGTCGGTCAGGGCTTCAAGATCGCCGTGGGGCACCACCGTCGTCCACCCGGCGTTGTTGACCAGGATGTCGAGACGTCCGAACTCCTCGATAGTGGCGGCCACCAGTGACTCGACCTGAGTCGTGTCGCTGATGTCGGCCTGAAGATAGATGGACTCGGTGGGCAGGGACTGGGCTACGGCCCGGCCTGCATCCGCCGAGCTGGCCGAGTTGACGACCACATGAGCACCGGCGGCTGCCAGGTGCCGGGCACAGGCCGCACCAATACCCCGAGACGATCCGGTCACCACGGCCACTCGGCCGGTCAGGTCCTTCATCGCATCTCCTTGCTCTCTCACCCGATGATGGCGCGATCCGACGATGGTTGCCCGTCGGGCACTCCCAGTCATAAAGACCGCGGCTGAGGTCAGTGCGGAGGATGCTCCAGTTTCAGCGCTTCGTAGGGGGCGTCGATCACACCGTGGCGGTCGACATAGTTGACCCAGTCGTCGAGCAGGCCTTGGAGCACTTCCTGGTGATCGTGTCCCGCGGCGGCATCGGTGGCGGGAACAGCGACGAGAGCCGAAGACGACGGCTGCCACGATCTCAACGATTCTCCTAGACACTCGAGTTGCTCCTTTTCTCGAAACTCTTCCATGTCCGCCGTCTACTCAACCCGTGGCAGGTGAAGGATCTCCCCTCTCGATCATGAAGATTCGGTGAAGGCTCGCCGTCGATGATGAATCGGGGTCGTCGCGGTGCTTGACTCTCAGGGACAGATGCCGGCCGATCTCCCGCTGATCGTTGCGTTCATCGTGGCCTTCGCCGCCGCGGTGTTTCTGGCCGCCGCGGAGACATCTCTGCTTCGGGTCAGCTCAATACGAGCCGCCACCCTCGCCGAGAGCGACTCAAGGGGAAAACGGCTGGCCGGACTGATCAACAGGCTCCCTCGGGTCCTCAACACGATCCTCTTCGCTGCCCTCCTCGCTCAGATCGTGGCAGCCACCGTGGTAGGCATCCTCGCCGAGCGCTGGTTTGGCTCTCTGGGAGTGACCTTGGCCTCGATACTCCTCACCCTGGTGCTGTTCATCTACGGCGAGGCGATCCCCAAGACGTACGCGGTGCGACACACCGATCAGGTGGCCCTGGCAGTGGCCGGCCCCGTGGCTGTTCTGGAGTGGGTTCTGCGTCCGCTGGTGTTGCTGCTGGTGGCTCTCGCGAATCTCCAGTCACCAGGCAAGGGCATGACGAAATCGCCTACGGTCACCGAAGAAGAGCTGCGCCTTCTCGCCGGTCATGCTGCCGCCGAGGGTCAGATCGAGCCCCACGACGAGGAGCTGATCCAGCGGGTGTTCCGCTTCGGGGATCGCAGGGCGGACGACATCATGGTCCCACGCTCCGAGATCGTAGGAGTGCCCTCCGACATGCCGGTCCGGGAAGCAGTCCAGGTGGCCCTCGAGTCCGGCCATCGTCGTCTGGTGGTCTACGAGGAGGACCTGGACCATGTCACCGGGATCGTCCGGCTGCGGGATCTGGTCGGCGTTTCCCGGGAACAGGCCGGGGTGGCGGCCGCCCAACTCAGCGAAGAACCCCTGGCGGTCCCGGAGACCAAACGTATCGTGTCCCTCCTTCGTGAGATGCAGGCCACCGGCACCCACATCGCCCTGGTCGTCGACGAATACGGTGGGACCGCCGGTCTCGTCACCATCGAAGACATAGTTGAAGAGCTGTTGGGGTCGATCTCTGAGGACCAAAGAGAAGAAGACCTGGTCCGGGTCGACGAGTCCACCTGGTCCGTGAGCGGGCTGCTCCCTATAGAAGACCTCGAAGCAGCCCTCGGATTGGAGTTCGGCAAAGGCCCTTGGAACACGGTGGCGGGATTCGTCGTCGGCAAGCTCGGCCGCGTCCCAAAGGCCGGAGACGAGGTCACGGTGGGAAACTGGAGGTTTCGTGTTACGGCTGTTCGTGGTCATCGCCTGGTTCGGATCGAGGTCACCAAACCAGGAGACTGAGAGAGCCCTGCAACCATGTGGCCATGAGTGTTCCGCCCGACCACCCCGATGGGAAGAGCAAGGGCTATCCCTCCCGTCTCCTCAGATGGGGCTTCGCCCTGCCGGGGTGGCTGTATCGGGTCGGTCTCGGCTGGACGCTCGGCAAGCGTTTCCTCGCTCTCACCCACCGCGGGCGCAAGAGCGGTCACGTCTACCACACGGTCCTGGAGTCATCTCCTTCGACCCGGAGACCAAAGAGAGCGTCGTTGCTTCCGCCTACGGCACCAGGGCCGACTGGTACCGGAATATCCAAGCCGAACCTGCCCTGAGGGTTCAGACCGGACGCCTGGACTACGTCCCGGAACAGCGTTTTCTCACCCCGGCGGAGGCCAGGAAGGCCGCCGCCAGATTCTGCCTTGAACACCCTCTGGAGGCGAAGCTCATGCCCCGGGTGCTACCGGCCATCGGCGCTGCCCTCCCACTGGACCCTGATCTGGAGCCCGTTGGTCAGCTGGCCACGCTGCCGATGGTCGCCTTCCGGCCGAAAAGCTGATCGATCAACCACCAGGAAGACTTCCTCAGGCAGGCCCGACTCAGGTTGGCCGTTGCATCTCGAAGTAGCCGGGGGCTGTCTTCGTGTACCCGGCGCCAGCCATACGTCCTACCGCACGCAGCCCAATCGGGTCGATTCGGGTGCCGTAGAGGAGGTCGGACCGGACATGCATCCGCAGCACCCGGCCGAACACCACGGTGTTGGTGGGCGGGTCGTCAAGTTCGACGGTCTGGGTGACCTCACATTCGAGCCGCACCGGTGAACCGGCCACCATGGGGGCGTCGACCACTTCGCCGGGTACGGCCTCCAGTCCTATGAGGTCGAACTCGTCGACGTATGCGTCGTACTCCCCCGAGGTGAGGTTCATCGCCTCGGCAAGGGCCTCGTCGACGATGTTGACGGTGAACACCCCGGTGGTGAGGACATTGGCGAGGGTGTCCTTGGGGCTGCCCTCCCGCCTTCCCGGCGAGAAGAGGACCGTCGGCGGGGTTCCGGCGACCACGTTGAAGAACGAGTAAGGCGCCAGGTTTCGGCGACCTTCCGGGTCTCGGGTTCCGATCCATCCGATGGGCCGCGGGACCACACCACCGATGAGAAGTTTGTAGCGGTCGGAGGGGGTGAGAGTGGCGAAGTCGAAGACGGTGAACTGCATCCCCGCAGGGTATCGGGCTACCAAAACTCGTAGTGGGCGTTGACGGACTCGAACCGCCGACCCCTGCCTTGTAAGGGCAGTGCTCTAGCCATCTGAGCTAAACGCCCGATCAGCCCCGATTCTACGAGAACCGCACCCAAGGGCCACTCCACCCGGGTCAGGCCCTTAGGCTGAACTCATGCGACGGCGTCCGGAAGTAGCCGCGGCCGTGGCCGCGCTGGTAGGTACCTGGGAGGGCCACGGCAACGGGGACTACCCCAACCATCGAGCCGTTCCGCTACCGGGAGGTCACCCGGATCGGCGAACACCCGAACCATCCTGCCCTGCACTACGAGCAGCGCACCTGGAAGATCACCTCTGACGGTGAGGAGGTCTCCCACTGGGAGACTGGCTTGCTGCGTATCTCCAGCGACGGCACCGCCACCCTCCACAACGCCCAGGGCGGACGCACCGAGACCATGCTGGGAACCTGGTTTAACGACGGTCAAGGATGGGTGTTGGAGCTGGCAGCCGTGAGTTATTCCGGCGATGAACGAGTGACCGCGTCGACCCGTTCGATCCGCTTCGACACTGCGGAATTGGGCTACGAGATGCAGATGAAGACCACCGCCCACCCGGAACTGGCCCTCCACCTCAAGGCCAGGCTGGCCAAGAGCCAGCCCTGAATTCCCACGTCGGCGAAGGGGGTCCAATGGCCCCTCAACTCCCTGTGGACAAATGACGATAGGGATAACCACAAATGCCAAGAAGTACCCACGGCCGTTCCTACGCTGGCATCAGCGTGTTCCGACCATGAGCAGACGATCGATTGAACGAGAGATCAGCGACGACGCCATACGCCAATACCTGGACGGCATCGGCTGTTACGAGCTGCTCACTGCCGAGGACGAGGTCAGGCTCGCCAAAGCCATGGAGACCGGACGTAAGGCGGCTGTTGCTTTGGAGACGGAAAAGAATCCCGCCAAGCGGCGCAAACTCGAGCGTCTAGTCCGAGAGGGCGACGAGGCCCGTCAGGTGTTCATCCGCTCCAACCTGCGCCTGGTCGTCTCCATAGCTAAGCGGTACAGCCACTCCCGGCTCCCCTTCCTCGACCTGGTCCAGGAGGGCAACCTGGGGCTGATCCGGGCTGTGGAGAAGTTCGAGTACCGGAAGGGCTTCAAGTTCTCCACCTACGCCACCTGGTGGATCCGCCAGGCGATCACCCGGGCTATCGCCGACAAGTCCCGCACCATCCGGGTGCCGGTCCACATGATGGACACCATCACCCAGATGCAGACCGCCGAGAACAACCTCACCAAGCGCCTCGGCCGCAAGCCCACCGACGAGGAGCTGGCCGAAGAGTCAGGGTTGACTGTGGAGAAGATCGGCGAGGCCCGGAAGGTGGCTCCCGAGCCGGTGTCGATCTTCGAGCCGGTAGGCGAGGACAACGCCACCCTGGGCGACTTCATCGAAGACGAGGACGCAGCGGCGCCCTTCGAGCTGATCGCCTCCAAGCTCAACGTGGAGAACCTCAAACATGTTCTGGAACGGCTCACCGAACGGGAGCGCACGATCATCGAGATGCGCTACGGGCTCAACGGTCGTGAACCTGCCACCCTCGACGAGGTGGGCCGTCACTTCGACGTGACCCGAGAGCGCATCCGTCAGATCGAGGCCAAGGCCCTGGCCAAGATGCGTCATCCCTCCACTCCAGGTGGGCTGAGGGAGCTGGCGGTCGGCTAGGCCGACCGGACCAGTTCTGCCAGCTCGCCCCGGCTTGCCTCCACGGGAAGGTGCTCCTCCGACCTTCGGGGCCGTCCCCTGCTCCGGCGCCGGTAGAAGGGTTGGCCGTCCCAGAAGATGACCCCACCCCATACCCCCCAGTCGATCCGCTCCTCCAAGGCCACCCGAAGGCAGGCAACCTTGACCCGGCAGCGGGCGCAGATCCTTTGGGCTTGGGCGAGTTCGGAGGATCGCTCGGAGAAGAACAGCTCGTGGGCGCCCTCCTCCCTACAGAGGCCATGTAGTTGTATCAGTCTCAATTGTTCATTCACGTCGATAAACCTCTCGTGTCGTTGCTGCGGCACGGCAAACAGAAAAACCGCCGGGTGCTCCGGCGGCCTGGTCCTCAGAGGAGGGTGGATGTCACTTCATGTGACGAGAGGCCGCCGGGGACGGATGGTGCCGTCGATGCCCATGCAGGCAGGGGTGAAGGACCCGCCCGGAGCGGTGCATGGCTGCTGGGTGCGCATCCGCATCATCGACGTCCTTTCCTCGACAGAGGGGGCACCTTCACAGAATTCGGTGACGCCGTCAAGGGAATTAAGTTCCCTCCCCTGACCTTTCCCCTCTACGTGGATCCTTCTATCCCCCTGAATGAAGTCAGTGGAGCGCCCGAACTCCCATGAAAGCCAGAGCCACGAGACCTCCTCCGATCACTACCAGCCGCAGATCGGGGCGGCTCCAATACCGGCGCAAGGCCACCGCGAAGACCACCACCACCAGGGCGAGCTGGGCAAACACCTCGGCGTCGGTTTGGGGAAGCAGCCTGTCGAAGAGGAAGTCCATCAAAGCGGAGAACACTCCATGACAGACGACGCTTCCCCTCCTCTGG
>JBHHWH010000100.1:0-7543 GCA_046756405.1 Acidimicrobiia bacterium
TGGACCGCCGCATCCCCCGGGGTGCGGGCAAGGGTGCCATCGCCCCCGGACACCACGTTCCCGAAGTGCTGAAGCGGGGCGCCGTCGCCGTCGTCGAACACGGTTACGGCTGGGAGGAGGATCTGGAGCGCTGCGAGGAGCGAGGCACTTCGACAGGCGCGGACCCGGCCGCCATCAGTGGACGGGCCCTCTCCCGGGGGATGGGCCAGCTCGGCTCCCTCGGAGCAGGCAACCACTTCCTCGAAGTCCAGGTTGTCGACGAGGTCCACGATTCAGAAGCTGCTGCCGTCTTCGGTCTGGCCGAGGGCATGGTGGTGGTGATGATCCACTGTGGATCCAGGGGTCTGGGCCACCAGACCTGCACCGACCAACTCCGCAGGATGGGGGAGGCCATGAGCCGTCACGGCATCGTCGTCCCCGACCGGCAGCTCGCCTGTGTTCCCGTCCAGTCCCGGGAAGGCGAGAACTACCTGGGTGCCATGGCCGCCTCCGCCAACTTCGCCTGGGCCAACCGCCATGTCCTCGCCCATGAGGCAAGACAGGCCTTCGCCACCGCTTTGGGGATGTCCCCGGAGGAGACCGGTATGCGGCTGGTCTTCGATGTGGCCCACAACCTGGCCAAGGTCGAGACCCACACCGTCGACGGGCAGGAAATGGAGTTGTGTGTCCATCGGAAGGGCGCCACCCGGGCCTTCGGGCCCGGCCACCCCGACCTTCCTCCGGACCTGCGTCAGGTGGGCCAGCCGGTGCTGGTCCCGGGGAGCATGGGAACAGCTTCGTGGGTGCTGCGCGGCGTGGACGACAACCCCGCCTTCTTCTCCGCGGCCCACGGGGCGGGAAGGGTGATGAGCCGCAAGAAGGCCAAAGCCCAGGCCTCGGGTCGCCAGGTACGCCAGGAACTGGAACAGGTTGGAATCTCGGTGCGACCCGGATCGGTGAGCCTGCTCTCCGAGGAAGCCCCCTACGCCTACAAGGACGTGGATATCGTCGCCGAGGTCTGCCATCGGGCCGGCCTGGCGGCCAAGGTGGCCCGTCTCCGCCCGCTGGGGGTGGTCAAGGGTTGACCGTCCCGATGCAGCCACCGGCAAAACCGTGCAGAATGGACCCTGGAGGTTGAAGATGGCCGAGCAACTGATCGGAGTCGTAGACCACTGGTATGGGAAGATCAACGTCGCCGGCGTCCGCCTCACCGACGGACAGCTCAATGTCGGCGACACGATCCACTTCCTCGGACACACCACCGACTTCACCGAGACGGTGCAGTCGATGCAGATCGACCACGAGGCGGTCACCGAGGCCGGACCCGGCGACCAGGTGGGGATCAAGGTCGCGGACCGAGTCCGGACCGGCGACTCCGTCTATCTAGTCACCAACTGAAGGCCGGACCCAAGCTGGGTAGACGCCGGGGGGTTCCGGCGCGTCCTAAGCGGCCAGCATCTCCGAGACCGACTCCAGCTCTTCGCTCAGGCTCTTCAGGGCCTCGTTTATCAGCCCTTTGACCCGATGCCGTGGCATGTCCAGCTCCTGGGCGATCAGGTCCATGGCGGCGGGCTGACCGTCCACGAGCCCGAAGCGCATCTCCAGGGCTCGCCGCTGGATCTCGGGAAGCTGCTCCAGGCTGCGGCGTAGGGCCGCTTCGGCGATACGAAGCTCCACCTGGTCGGAAGGGTCGGGGGTGTCGGCGTCGGCGATGAAGTCGCCGAGCTGGGCCCCCTCCTCGCCCACGGGAGCTTCCAGGGCCACCGAAGAGTCCACGGCGAGGGCCTTCTCCACGTCGCCCGGGGCGACCCCGGTCTCCTGGGAGATCTCCTCGGTGGTGGGGAAACGCCCGGTGCGGGAGTGCAGCTCCTCGGCTGCGGCGCGCACCAGCGGGACGATATCGAACAGCCTGGCGGGGAGACGGACCGTGTCGCCCAGGTTGGCCCGGGCCCTCTGCATCGCCTGGCGGATCCACCAGGTGGCATAGGTGGAGAACTTGAAACCCTTGCGCCAGTCGAACTTGTCCACGGCACGCATCAGCCCCAGGTTTCCCTCCTGGATCAGGTCGAGCATGTCGAGGTCGGCGCTGGCGTAACGCCGGGCGTTGGCGACCACCAGACGGAGGTTGGCCTCGATGAACCGACGACGGGCGCGTTCGCCCCGCCGCAGCTCGATCTCGAGGCGGCGCCGCTCCTCCGGGTCGACTACCGCGCCGGACTCGAGGCGACGGCGCGCCTCCTCCCCGGCCTCCATGGCCTGAGCGAGGAGGACCTCCTCCTCGGCGGTGAGAAGCTCGTGGCCTCCCACGCCGGTTAGGTACAGCCCAAGAGGGTCGGCGGCCAGCCGACCCCGCTCATCTAGTAGTTCTCTGGTCTTGCTCACAGTCATCGTCTCCCCCTGGCACACTTCCTAGCTTCTATTTGCCGAACATCTGTTCGCTACACTGTATTCCCCTTTTGAACTCCTGCCAACCCCATATTTGTTCCCACCACCTCCAGCGGGATAGATTCAGCCCCGAGCGATAGGAGGCCGAGTGTTCGTCCATTCCGTCAGCATCGGCCGGTTCTTCGGAATCGAGGTGAGGGTCGACCCTTCCTGGCTGGTGGTCGCCTTCCTGTTCGGCTGGTCCTTCTACGCCCAGTTCCAGCACGTCTTCCCCGGGCTCTCCCCGACAAGTCTCTTCTTACTGTCGGTGGTGTCGGTGGTGATCTTCTTCGGGTCGGTGCTCCTCCACGAGCTGAGCCACTCGGTGATGGCCAGGCGTCTCGGCATTCCCGTGGAGGGGATAACGTTGTTCCTGTTCGGTGGGGTGACCAAGACCCGGATGGAGGCCAGCAAGCCCAAGGACGAGTTCCTGGTAGCGGTGGTGGGCCCGCTCACCAGCCTGGCCATAGCCGGGGTGCTGTGGATGCTGGTCAACTGGGGATCGGTGGTGATTCAAGGTCCGGTCGCCTACGCCCTCGGCTACCTGGGCTGGCTCAACCTGGGTCTAGGCGTGTTCAACCTCCTCCCCGGGTTTCCCCTCGACGGAGGGCGGGTGCTCCGCTCCATCCTCTGGCAGACCGGAGGCAGTCTCATTCGCGCCACCAGGCGGGCGGCAGCGGTGGGTAAGACCATCGCCGCGCTCATGATCGGTCTAGGCCTGGTCTCGGTCTTCGCCGGAGACTTGGGCGGGCTGTGGCTGGCCGCCATCGGCTGGTTCCTCTTCCAGGCGGCCGTGGCCGTCGACCAGGACGTGGTGCTCAAATCCCTGCTTCGGGAGCTGAAAGCAAGGGATCTGATGTCGCCCAACCTGGTCACCATCCCCTGGGACGCCACGATCCGCCAGGCGGTCGACGACTACTTTCTCCGCTACGACCACTCGGCGTTCCCGGTGGTAGGCCAGGACCTCCCCGGCCTCCTGACCCTCCGGGCGGTGCGTCAGATCCCCAAGGACCAGTGGGACATGCGGGAGGTGTGGAGCGCCGCCACCGGCCTCGACGAGGCGTGCACCGTCGCCCCCGACACTCCGATGGACCAGGTGATGGAGAAGCTGAGACAGCAGGAGCAAGACCGGGTCCTGGTGGTAGACCGGAACCACCTCCTTGGGATCATCACTCCCCGGGACATCCTGCGGTGGGTGAGAAGGTCGGAGGAACTCGGGTTGGCGAGGGTCGATACCGGGCTGTAATTTCGGCCCTCGGAGGTGACCGGTGTATCTACCCAGTATCGAGACGCTGACCCGACAAGATCTCACCCAGCTCCAGTCACAGCGACTGGCCGGGCTGGTCGAGCGGCTACGTCAGGTGGGCTCCCCCTACTGGAGGGCCAAGCTGGAGGGAATCGGGGAGATAACCTCGATCGAGGGCCTGACTGAACTTCCCTTCACCTTCAAGCAGGAGTTCCGCGACACCTTCCCCTACGGGATGCTGGCGGTCCCCCGGTCGGAGGTGGTGCGGATCCACGCCTCGTCCGGCACCTCGGGCAAGCCCACCATCGTTGCTTACACCGCCGCCGACGTCAGGGTGTTCGCCCAGGTCAACGCCCGAGCCATTTCGGCCGCGGGAGGGGACCAAGACGACGTAGTCCACATCGCTTACGGCTACGGGCTGTTCACCGGAGGGCTGGGTCTCCACTACGGCGTCGAGGAGCTAGGAGCGGTGGCGGTCCCGGCATCGGGAGGAAACCCGGGCTTCCAGGTGACCCTGATGGCCGACGCCGGTGCCACGGGGTTGGCCGCCACGCCCTCCTTCGCCTTGATCCTGGCAGAGCGAGCCCGTGCCGACGGGCTCCTGGACAAGATCGGGCTCCGGTGGGGCATCCACGGGGCGGAGCCCTGGTCGGAGGGACTTCGCCAGAAGCTGGAGGAGGCCTGGGGCGGCGTCTACGACGCCTGCGACATCTACGGCCTCTCCGAGGTGATCGGGCCCGGGGTGGCTGCCGAATGCCGGGAGAACAAGGGGGGCCTCCACGTCTTCGAGGACCACTTCTACCCCGAGATCGTCGACCCGGAGAGCGGAGACCCCGTACCCGAAGGGGAGCCGGGGGAGCTGGTGCTGACCACCCTCACCAAGGAGGCCCAGCCGGTGATCCGCTACCGGACCCGGGACATCACCCGGTTCTTACCCGACGACTGCCCCTGCGGGCGTACGGGGCGTCGTATTGCCCGGATCGAGGGGCGGGTGGACGACATGTTGATCATCCGCGGTATCAACGTCTACCCCCGTGCCATCGGCTCCGTGCTCATGGACGATCCGGCCCTGGGCCCGAACTGGGCGTTGATAGTCGACCGCCGCCCGGCGTTGCCTGAACTGGAGGCCCGGGTTGAGCTCGGTGACGGGTCCCTACTCCCCGAAGCTGAAGCCATAACCGCCAGGCTGGAGCAACGACTGAGGGAGACGGTGCGGCTCCGGATCAACGTGAGCGTGGGCCCTCCGGGAAGCGTCCCCCGAACCGAAGTAGGCAAAGCGAAGAGGGTGTTCGAGCGCACCGGCGAGGAAGACCCCCTCGGCTGACCGCAGCCCGGGGGACGGGTGTCGAAGGCACACCCGCGGTGTCGATATCGGTGGAAGGGCAGGACCTGGTCGGACCGCCGGGTCTTCATCGACAGGCCCGTCCCCCGGGGTTTCAGATTGTCAAGAGGACTCGACCTCCACCACCCCCACCATGCCGGCGTCGGCGTGACCGGGGACTGAGCAGAAGAAGCTGTATTCGCCCGGCTGAACCTGGGAAACGCCGGTGGTGACGGTCTCCCCCGGACCGGCCACAAGCTGGACATTTAGCTCCGGAATGGTGATGTCGTGGAGGAGCCGCCCCGCGTTTACCAGGGTGAGATTGAAGGGGCCCTCGACCTGGATCCGGCTGGGAGAGAAGCTGAAGTCGTCGGCAACGACGGTCACCTCGGTTGCCCCCTCCACCGGAGGAGCCGGCACCGCCGATCCGCTCCCATAGGAGCCCGGTCCGTGCATCCATCCGTGCATCCCCCACATGCCCCCGAAGCCACCCCAGCCGGGCGTGAGGGAGGCTCCAAACAGGCCGAGGGCTACCAGGGCAACGCCCAGGCCCAACAGCTTCCGCTGGCCTATCAACGCTCCTCCAGGGCCCGCCGCCGCTCCTCGAACTCCTGGCGGTCGATCTCACCACGAGCGAAACGCTCCTCGAGGATTTGCAGGGCACGACTCCCGTCGGGACGGCGACTGTCACCACCGGACAGGGACTTGACGCCCCAGACCACCAACAGGATGACTCCGGCCCAGAACAACAGCATCCATAGGCCCATCAGCCATCCGCCTCCGTACCACATCATCAGAACCACCCTTTCACTTCAAGCAAGGCGATCATGAGTCTGACAGCCTCAACGTTGGCTAGGTGTTCCCGCTTCCGGAAGGGTCGAAAGTCCCACCCCTCTAGGACTCAGGCGCCTTCGTCGACAGCGAAGGGACAGGGCACTCCCGCCTCGGGACCGCGCTGGGCGAAGCTGTCGTAGAAGGCCTGAACTGCTTCCATGTCGAGCTCCGCAAGCCGCAGCAGCCTGGTCCAGGCAACCAGGACTACCGGGTCGCTTAGGCCGGGCCGGGGAGACACGAGGATGTGGGTCCCAACCTGGCGGGCGAAGTCTTCGAGCTGGTCCCTCACCGCGGGATCTATCTCCGGCTGGTACAGAATTGCGACGGCCCCATGCTCAAGGTCGTGAACCTGGTTCAGGTCGGGAATTGGCTGACGGAACACGCCGCAGGGGGCAGGGTTCGCGGAGTGGGGACCGCTGGTAGCCGGATCGGAGTTGTACTCCGGATTCTGGGTGGCAGGGTCTACGTGGTCCTGACCGAGGTCAGGAAAGGTCTCCACCGAGGCGAGTACCTCGGGAAGGGGTTTGGGCCAGAGAGCTACGACCACACCCACCAGCACCACAGCGAGAACACCGAAATACATCGTCCGCTTGCGCTTCTTCGCTCTGGCTGCGGCAGCGCGACGCTCCGCGGCCCGCTGGGCCTTCTTTCCCCTGGGGGCAGAACTCGACATCGAACGATCCCTCCGGCGGTGGTGAGGCAGCTTTCCCGGCGAGAATAGGGGCTAATGGAACCAAAGGGCCCGCCCATGACCCCAAAGCCAAAACGCCAGGAGGTCGTACTAGCCCGTTTCGTGGCCCGACCCAACCGGTTCCTGGTGATGGCGGACCTGGAGGACGGAAGGCAGGTCGAGGCCTACCTTCCCAACACCGGGCGCCTCACCCATCTCACCACCCCGGGCCGTCCCCTGATGTTGAGGTGCGACGGCACTGCGTCACGTCGCACCGAGTACACGGTGATACGGGCTTGGGACGGCTGCTGGGTGGCCCTGGAGGCCAGCCTGGCGCCCCGGCTCCTGGCCGACTGGCTCCTCGCCGGACACTCCCTTGCCACCTTCGGCAAGGTGACGGAGGTGAAATATGAGGTGACGGCGGAGGGTCACCGACTCGATCTGAGGGTGGAGACCGAGAAAGGGCCGGTATGGGTCGAGGTCAAGTCGGGAGGACGATCCTCGGGCAGGACTGCCCTCTTGTCGGCGACCCCCTCGACGCGAGGGGTGTCTCACCTGGAGGCCCTGGCCCGCCTGGTGGCGAGGGGCGAGCAAGCCGTAGCAGCCTTTGTCATCCAGCGGCCCGACGTGGACTCCCTCCTCATAGGCGGCGACGCCGACCAGGGATGGATCGAAGCCGTGCACTCCGCCCGGGAGGCCGGGGTGACCATCACCGCCTTTGGCTGCCAGGTCACTGAGAGCGAGGTCCGGATCGATCGGGAGCTCCCGGTGGTGTGGGAGACCCCACCTACGGGCTGAGGCCTCCGACCTCACCGGGTAGAGAAAACGGAAAAAAATTCTTGGGATCTGCCCGATTCTGACCGTTCTTGTCCCAGGGGGAACGTATGTTCTACGGGTATGGACTTTGATCATGTCACCACCGACCAACTGGAGCAGCAGCTCGTCTCCGATGAGGAGCTGGTGGCCCGTCTCCGTGCCCGCCAGTTAGAGGTCCTGGAGGAGTTGGATCGCAGGCAGATCGCTACTGCTGACGGTTCTCGGTCGATGCAGGAGTGGGTGGCCGCCAGGT
>JBHHWH010000101.1:0-7496 GCA_046756405.1 Acidimicrobiia bacterium
TGTAGGTCTCAGCCCCACATAGGCCGGTCAGTTTCCGGAAGCTCACACCACGTCTGCTTTCACTCATCAAACTCCACCATTCCTCCCATCGCTTCAGCCTTCTTCGGTCCTACCCCCTCAACTCCCATCATCTCCCCCTCGCTCACCGACCATCTCATCGGCACCCCGCCGAACCTCTCCACGATCCTCTCCGCCAGCTCCGGCCCCACCCCGGGCAGCCCCTGGAGAAAGTGGGCCTGCTGGAGCTTCGTGCTTACCCCCCAGCCTTTCGCCTTGGGCCTGCTCCGGGTCCGTGTCGTCGTATGCTTCTCCCGCCGGTTCCAGCCATCTAGTACCCCTATGAGGTCAACAAACTCCCCCTCGTCTCGCACCCAGAAGGTTCCCACCCCGGCCTCGAAGGCCGCTGAGGCCACCGTCCCCCAGATAGCGTCAAAGGTCCACCTTCTCCCCGACCATGACGGATACACCAGCTCCCCATCCCTGGTCCATGCCGGATAGCCGACCAGGACGATACAGGCCCGGGGGAGGTCGGCCATCTTGGTCAACTGGTCGGCCAGCCGTCCGTCGCTGATGGAGGCGACTAGATCCTCTGGGAACTTCTTACGTTGCACACCGAGCTTGCGCCGTCGGGAGGTCAGAAGCAGGTCACAGCCGTAGGATTCCGGCGAGGAGGAGACCTTGCCGAGGGCCTTGACGTGAGAGGGCTCGGTGTTGGAGACGAGGATCACAGCTTCTCCTGCATCAGTTCAAACTCAATGGCCTCCGGACGGTCGTGGCTGAGGCTCCCACCGTCCGTTCTCACCGTTACACCCCACTTGGTCTCTATGACCTCCAGCAGGGTGCCTCCCAAGGTGGCTCCCAGGCAGCAGTCTGACGCCCAGACGACCACCTTCTTGCCAATGTAGGCTTCAAGCTCTTTCACTATGGCGCTCATTGTCCCTCCTCGCGCCAGGCCCCTACGGTACCCAGCCACCTGCCCCAGGTGTCGCCTACATGGCGGTATCGAACCCTGCCCCTAATCCACCCCTCCTCATCTGGTGGCCCTATTTGGCCGAACTGGGAACATTGCGTACCACACCCGTTACACTCATGGACTCCCATATGACCTGCTCCCAGCGAGCAGCTATGAGGCCCCCAGAATACCGGACATTCTCTCGGCTCCTGTCTCGGATAGCTTCCATCATGCCAGTAGACCGTTGGCCCCTCATGGTCGTCGTGTTCATATGCAACGATCAGCAGCCAACCTCGGGGGTACTTCCAAGGGGCAGACCGAACCCGCTCCACCAGCTTGGAAGGTGGTAGATGATTGAACGATCCAGTCCAGAAGTCTAGGGCGAAGACCTTGTTCCCTCCTGCGAGGACAACGTGCGGGCCTTCAAACTGTGCCAGTCGACTCTCCAGCTCCCCCAGGTCTACCTTCTTCCAGGAAGTTGACCTGGAGTCGTCGTACTGCCAACTGATGTGGTCCAAAACCAGGAGCCACCGATTGGAGTAGCTATTGAGTCCAGGGAGCAGGATGGCGTCTGTGATGATGCTCATCGCCATCCCCATACGTCTTTCAGGAACCCCTCAGCGAACCCCACGTCTGTAATGTCCACCGCTCCGGGGTTCTCGAACCCACGATCTTTCGTCCGCCTCACAAACACCAAATGGTCCCCTCCTGGACTGCGCTTCAACTGCACCGTCAGCCAAAAGTCTGCCCCCTGGTCTCCCTTCCCGGCGGGCATGGTCTCCCCGTACAGCCCTCGCAGTTGAGCCGCCTTCCCCCCAGGAAAGATGTCCTTCTCCAGACAGACGGCCAGCTTGTGACACGGCGGTCCAGCGAGCAGCCCCAACACGGCCTTGTTGTAGACCTTCTTGATCTGCACCCAGTCCCGGTTGCCCTGGAACCCGCCATAGTCCCGGTCGGTCCCCTTGCCGGACTCCTTCTTCGCTTTGACCTGTTCGGCCCGCAGCTCAGCCCAGTAGGCGTTTTCGTCCTCACCGTAAGCCTTCTCAATCCACCAGGACTGGACGGCATCCCACATGCGGTCGAGACGGTCCACGATGATCCAGTCGTCCCGTCCGGGCCTCTTTGCCCGTATCTGCCGGGCTGCCTCAGACCACGCCTCCCACCATGAGCTATAGTCTGTTTCCCCCCCGTCTGGTGTAAGCAGGTACCCATCAGGGTCGGACGCCTGCCAGATGCTCACGTTGTCCAGCTTCGGGTGGGAGAGGAGACTTACGGCGGCAGACCCGTCGGTGTCTATCACATAGAAGTGGGCTTCCGAACCGGACTCCTGCGCCGCTACTGCAATGCTGATCCACGCCTCAGACTTCCCCGTACCCTCCACGCCGAAGACGAGGATCCGCTCCTGGATGCCCCGAGGGTTGTGGAGGGGCTGTTGGGGTTTCTCTGAGCTGGGGCGTCTGCGGCGGCGTCTGCGTTGTGTGGTCATGTCTTCTCCCGGTAGAAGCGGATCTCCTGGTACGGCTGGCCCTGCTTCTCGTACTTCGCTATCTCCTCACCGAGGTCCAGGGCCAACTGACTCCGGTCCAGGGTAACCCGGCCTGGCTTCAGCACCGGCACCCAGCGGCCCACCCCTTCGATAGTGGCGGGGCCTTCCATCAGCAGCTTCAGCTTGTCGTCTATCTCCCGTCGCTTCCGCCGGGCCTCGTCCTCTTTGTCCTTCCACGACTGGCGCAGCAGCAGCAGGGTGTAGAGTTCATCCTCAGCGGGTACCTGCTCGGCCTCCTCGGCGTCCAGGCGCCCGCCTATCAGGTCGTGGAAGCGGCTCATGGAGCAGAACTTGGCCTTCTCGCAGGGCGGCAGGTCGGCAGGGTCCATCTCGACCAGGGTGTTGATGCGGCGGACCTTGCGGCGGATGCGGGACAGGGGTATGGGAGCTTCGGTTATCACCGGCAGGACGTGGATCTGGTCCAGGTCGATGTCGAACTCCCAGTTGCCGTCCTCGTCCTTGCTTCGCAGCCGTGGCGCAGCGGCATACAGCCAGGGAAGCCCCGTAGCGTGCATGTAGCAGGAGAGCTGCCACTGGTATTCGGGGAACTTGTCCAGCCCGCTACGGCAGAAGTCACCAAATGACTCCTCCCCGAGCGTCTTGATCTCCACCCCCAGAACCTCGTCTCCGTCGATGGCCTTCCCGTCGGTGTTGCCGACCACCACATGGCCGGGCGCTACTTCCAGGATGGCAGGCTCTCCGGGGGTGATCTCATAGCCAGCGTCTGAGGCTAGCCTCTCCCGCACCGGCCCTTCCCAGTCCTGTCCGGCCTGTAGCACCTGTTGGATGTAGTCGGATTTCTCTGCGGGTTGCTCCCCCTTGGCGAGGAACACCAGTTCGTTGATGCAACCTCCCAGGGCTGAGGCCCGGTAGTACCAGACACCTTCCGACTGGTAGATGGCTGGACGGTCACTGTCAGTATGCAGCATGAGGTCTCCTGTCTCTTAGGGGCCCCCGCCGGAAGGCGCTGGCACGACGTGGGGAGGTCGTTCTTCCGGCGGGGGCGAAGTGGGGGTGGAAGGCCCCGATGGCATACAGCCCTCCACCCCCAGGCCTGCCTAGCCCACCACCTTATCGATCAGGGCGTCGAAGTCGTCGTCAGACAGCTTCGCCAGCTCCCCGGAGAGGGCAAAGTCGTCGGTCTGGATGTAGTCCACGAACTCATCCTCGGAGCCGTCGAAGTCGTCATATGCCTTCTTCAACTTCCCCTCCAGGCCGGACGACCCGGACTTGCGGCTGCGGGCCTTCTTGCGCCCACCACCGGCCTTCTCCACGCCGACACACTGGAAGTACCAGTCGATCCGCTCCTGGCCGTCGCCGGTTGTGTAGGTGACCGGGTTCCCGTCGGCGTCGGTGTCGTGAGTGGGGACAAGCTGGTAGGTGCGGCCCGCCCAGGAGGAGGCTTCCTCCCACGGACCCCAGGTCTCCAGCTCGTCGGTGCCGATCAGCTCGACCAGGCTGGCTATCAGCCGTCCAAGCTCCGACCGGGCCCAGGGCATCTCCCCGGCTCCGCGAGTCGACTCGATCTTCTCACCGTTCTCCCGCGGGTCGACCCACTGGGAGGTATTGCCGATCAGGAACGACCGGCGGTTGTGTTCGCCGTCGAGAGGCTCGATGATCTCACCGACGGAATACGACCCGTCTTCCTGTTCGATGAGACGGTGGGCCTCACCCTCGAACACGAGATTCATCAGGTTCTCGCCTGCCCGAGTGGTGACCAACTCACCGTCTCGCTTGCGGGCCTTCTCCCAGTGGGCGGAGAGGACCTTTATCTGATATGGCTGAGGGATTCCTCCCTCACTAGTACCCCAAGGCATGTTGCTCCTTTCTCATTCGGGGCTTGTCATCCCAGCCGGAGGAGTAAACGGAGAGGGAGCGAAAACGTCCTCCGGCTGGGACTTCTATTGGCGGGTGGGGTTGACTTCCCCTATCGACAGTGTGGATACCACATTGCCCTCCCCACCCGCCAAATCTCAAATCTCTATATCCTCCTTTGCTCTACCGAACCCTTCTACCAGCGTACGACTCTGCACGTCATTCCCCCTCACGACGGCCTTCCGCCACCACTTGGGGAATAGCTGGCCTTGCTCACCGAGTAACCGCCAGACACTCCCGTCGAGAACGTACGTCGCCCCCCAGTCGGTCTCCGAGCGCATGACACGGCCTGTCGCCTGGACGATACTCCGCACCGTCTCGGTGACATACCAGCCCTGCCCTCCCGGGCTGCGCATCCGTTTCGATACCTGCTTGTCCCCCAGGTAGGGGAAGGGGGCTTTGGCAATGACCTGGACACGGCAGTAGTCCTTGTAGAGGTCGAGGCCCCGGTCGAGGGATGGGGCCAGCAGGATTCCGGTCGAGGTAAGCCAGTCATTGAGAGTTCCGTCTCGTTGTTGCGCATTACTATAGGTGAACACGGGACGGCGAGTCAACTGTTTCAGCCTGGCCCTCAGCTCCTCTGTCAGCCGGTAGGAATGGGTGTGGATGAGGATCCGCTGGTCGGGCCACTCTTTCACAATGAGGGCTATCTCTTCGGCCAGGGCGGGATACGCCTCTTTTTGGGTCTTCTGCGTTACCGGGCCGACATGACGGTCGAGGAAGATAGGTCGCCTCTCCGGCGGGAAGGTGCTGTCCATCTCCACCTTCGCCCACTCGCCATCCGCCAGTCCCAGGTCTTCGGCCATCTGGCTGGCGGAGATGACCGTTGCTGACATCAACAGCCAGCGGTTGCCATGCTGCCACAACCAGTCCCCGGCGTAGTCGGCTACCCGCACAGGGCGGAACCGCACATTCTGCCGCTCTACGGTGCCCTGCCGGCGGCGGGCGTCCTCGTAGCCGTCGACAACCCAGTTGTCGTCCAGGTGCGGCAGGATGGCGTTTATCTTCCGGATCAGCTCTCCGAGGGCCTTGCGTCGCTTCCGCTGGTTGCGGCTTCGGGACGACAGCCCGGCCCTCTCCTTCCGGACCTTCGGTATGACTTCCTGTCTCAGCCAGCGAGCCCAGGATTCCATCTCCCCGACATTGGGCGGCAGGTCGATACGCAGCTTGTTACGCAGCCGACGGCCTATCACTACTTCGATGTGGCGCATCAGCTCCCCCTCTAGCTGATCTGCCTCGTCGCAGACAACCAGGCCCCGGTTCCGGAACATGCCGGGTCCGTTGGCTGCCACCAGCAGGTAGGCGGTGTTGAGGACTGCCAGCTTGGCGATCTCCGCCCTGGAACGGGCCTGAAGGTACGGGCAGGCCCCTACAGGGTGGCAGTCGTCACAATGGGGTTCGGGTTCCTCCAATGCATCCACGGCCTGGCCGCCTCCCCAGGAGCCTCCTCCATCAGTAGCCCGCAGTATGGGGCAGCTACTGCACCCTGGGTACTGTTTGATCTCCCGTTTGGAGCAGTCTTCGGCGGACACATCCGGCCACAGGTCCGGGCGATCGGCGGTCGGGTAGTTGGACCGGCCTTTCAGCACAGCCGCATACTCGAAGTCGGCAGCGAACTGGTCCTGGAGGCTCTTCGTGTTGCAGACGTAGAGGGTCTGAGGGGGTTTGAGGGTCCTCCGGACCATCTCGGCTATGAAGGTCTTACCCGAGCCGGTAGGGGCGTCGAGGATGACTACCCGCCGTCCGGCACGGAACTGGGAGACGATCTCAGCTATGGTCTCTAGCTGCCCCTGGCGGAACTTGGAGAACTGGAGGGGCACGCCCTCGCCGTAGAACTCGTGATGGGGGTCATTGGGGAGGCCGAGATGCGGCGTTTCAATGAGTCTTTGAGGTTTGGTCCCCCGGGGTTCAGTAGGCTCCCCTACCTCCTTGGGTTGCCTCCTAGCCCTCTCCTCGTCCGTCTCGTGCAGCTTCCGCCAGACGATTACATCCTTCACATGCCCGCAGATACGCCGCCGGCGGACCTCCCCGTAGGCGTGGGAGTAGCAGGAGCAGGTGTAGCGTCGCCCGTTCAGGGTCACGGTGTAGGAGTCGTAGCTGTCGGACAGCTTCCTGCTCCCTTCCACTATCCAGCCTGTCTCGGTGGCGCGCACAGCCCGTTGCTGGCCTCGCTCGAACAGTTCAGCTTGAAACCCTCCAGCGTCAGAGGTTCCCCAAGGCATAGGTTCTCCGGTCAGTTGTTGGTCAGTTGTCGTCAGTCAGTCGTCTCAGTCGGTCTTCCCAGCGGTGTATGGCAGCCTGCCATTGCTTCTGGTGTCGCCGTGGCACCACTGTATCGTAGGCGTGGGACAGAATGTCGGCTATCCCGTCGGGGTTAGGGTCTCTCGGGTCGGCGTAGGCTTCGATCTCGGCGTCGAGGAAGTCAATGGTCGCCTGCCGCTCCTGATCCTCGAACTTCTGTTGGGCTATCCGCTGCTTCAGCAGCTCCATCGTGAACACGTTGATGAAGTCGTGGTCCATCAGCCGCTCGGAGAGCTGGTAGACCCGGTGGTAGATAGCGTCACGGAGCAGGTCTTGGAGGTTCCGATAGGGAAGGGTTGGGTTGGAGACCAGATCGTTCATCTGGGCTAGCAACTCGGGGGGTAGCTTCAGCACGTCGGCTCCGATCTGCTCGGAGAGTCCCCCCAGCCGCATGGTGGAGGAGTGGTTGTGCTTGTTGGTGGATCTGATGTAGAAGGCCCCTGCGTCGTATTCGGTCTTTCGACCGGATCCGGGCTGGGTGCCCCATTGAAGGTGATGTGTGTTGCTCATCCGGTGAGGGGGCACTCTAGGCGGCAGATGGGGGTACGTCAAGGACACTCGCCCCCCACGCAGAGTGAGGGCATCTCACCAAATTACTGGATACAATGCCTCGGAAATGCTTGACAAGACGAAAAAGGGGACTAGACTCGGCCCTGTTCTCGTCGAGGCCTCGAAGAGAACAAGGGTTACTAGCTAGGTACAAGGTTTACAGGTTTCAGGTGAAAGTGGTGTAACCTGTAAACCGTCGGGGGGAACAAGGGGGGAGTGACTCGGAATGAGGAACGAGTGACGAGTCTAGTCGCCAGAGGGGGGATGTCAAGC
>JBHHWH010000102.1:0-7457 GCA_046756405.1 Acidimicrobiia bacterium
CATCACGTCGCCGGGCACCCGCCGGTGCTCGAGCACCCAGATAAGGCAGGGCACCGCTCAAACTGGTGTTGGAGCCGATCTTCGAAACTTTTCGAGTGGAACCGTCCGTCGGGCGCCGGTAGCGAGCTCGCCACGGCTTGCGGCGGTCGACATGCTCGATGGATCCCATCTTGCCGCCCTCCTGTGGCACGTATGTGGCACAACACTAGTGAAAACGTGAGCAAGACGGGGGAAGCGGAGCGAGATCAGGTGAGACCTCGGATTGGGGCGTGTTGCCTGGTCAGACCCTGTTTTCGAGCCTTTTCCCAGGCGATTGTCTTGTGGGCCCACGTGGACTTGAACCACGGACCTCATCCTTATCAGGGATGCGCTCTAACCGGACTGAGCTATGGGCCCTAGCGAGGGACGAATTCTACCGGGCTGACTCCGACTTGGGGAAGTCGGGGTAGTTTGGCCTTAGGGGTCGAACTCCGCAACGGTCAGACCACCGGTCGGGAGACGCCAAGCCCAGGCGGCGCCGGCCGTGTAACGTGCTTCCCCTGATCGGGGAGCCTCATTGACCCAAGCTCGAACACCCCCCTCCCAGGGAACACAAACGATCCTGTTCACAGATCTAGAAGGCTCCACCGACCTGAGGGTCAGACTGGGTGACGTCGTTGCCAACGAGATGTTCAAAGCCCACGACGATCTGGTTCGGTCTCAGCTCGAGGCCGGGGCGGCGCGGACATCAAGGGTCTCGGTGACGGCTTCATGGCCTTGTTCTCCTCGGCCAACCAGGCCGTAGAGACGGCGGTGGCGATTCAGCGGGCGATCGAAGAACACAACGTCTCCAACCCGGAGCGGAGCATCTCGGTACGAATGGGCCTCAACAGTGGTGATGTCACCCAGGAGGGAGGCGACGACTACGGCACTGCGGTGCACGCCGCGGCCCGAGTGGCCTCCAAAGCACAGGGGGGCAGATCCTCATCTCTCAGATCGTCTTCGACCTGGCCGGATCACTGGGCAAGACCAGGGTCGTCGACCGTGGACTCTTCTGGCTGAAGGGATTCCCCGAGAGGTGGCGTCTCTACGAAGTGCTATGGAGGGAGAAAGAAGCCAAGGGAGCCCCCAGTACCCGCGAACTACGAGAGACCTCCGCCGCGGCGTTCGATCCGACTTCACCACGCGCCGCCGGACCTCTGGTCGGCCGAAAGAGGGAACAACGGGTCATCAAAGAACAACTGGCTGCAGCGCCATCAGCGGGGCTACGAGCCGTTGTAATCGAGGGGGAAGCCGGGATCGGCAAGACGCGAATGCTTGAGGAGACGGCGGACTTTGCTCACGGGAACGAAGTGGCGTTCTGGGCTCTCAACGTTGCCGCCGACGAAGAGCTACGCGGACCCTTCCTGCTGTTCCGCTCCATGCTCAATTCGCCGCGGTTGGCGTCCATTGCCAGAGACGCAATGGCGCTGGAACGACTCGACCGCGCCCAGGGGGCTATCGGCGGAGGGTCATCGTCTGCCATGGAGGGCCTGTCGGTGCAGGAGCAGATGCTGCGCATCTTCGACGAGGTGACGTCGGTGTTCTCCACCCTCGCTGTGGAGCGCCCCTTGGCCCTACTTTTCGACGACCTGCAATGGGCCGACGAAGACAGCATCCAGTTGATTAGATACCTTGTGCGGACCCTTCCCACCGCCCCGATCTTCCTGCTGATAACGATCCGCCCTTACACCGAGTCTTCCTCTGCCGGAGCCACCAAGTTGATCGCCGACCTCGACCGAATGCGGGTCACTGAGATGCTCCGCCTGGAGCGCTTCACCCGGCTCGAAACTGCCGAGCTGCTCCAGAACATGCTCGGTGCTCCCGTTGACGATCCCACGCTGCAAAGCCTTCACACCCGCTCCGAAGGAGTCCCGTTCTTCATCGAGGAATTTGCCAGGGCGTACCGGGAAGCAGACGCCTTACAACTGATGGATGGCACCTGGACTATGACTCGTCTCAGCGGGCCGGCGGTTCCCTCTTCGGTCCAGTCGTTGATCGAAAGGCGCCTGGCGCAGCTCTCAGAGGACTGTCGATCATTGCTTGCCGACGCCGGAGTATTGGGAAGACGTTTTAGGTTGAGGGATCTCATCCCGGTCCTGGCTCAGATCCGCCGCGAAGAGGAGCGACCCGAGTGGGAGCTGGCCGAAGACCTGGACATGGCCGTGCGGCTCGGTCTGATAGTCGAGGAGCCTCAGGGAGCCGACTACGACTTCTCCTTCTCCCACGATCAGATCCGGGCGGCACTGCTCGAAGGAAGCCCGCGACGTCGCCAGCAGGCCATACACGGGGCGATTGCCGAGATGCTGGCATCCCGGGAAGGCGCCCAAGACTTCTCGATGCTGGCTTACCACTCGATGAAGGCGGGGAACAACGACCGGGCTATATCCAGCGCCGTGGCCGCGGCAAAGGCTGCATTGGAGGTGTCGGCGCCGGAGGAAAGCATTCGGCTGATCGACGCCACCCTCCCCGCCGCCTCCGATCCCGAGGATCGCATCGAGATGCTGCGGGTGAAAGACGATGCTCTAAACGTTCTCGACCGGGGGATGGACCGTATCGCCAACCTCGCCGAGATGAGCGCCCTCACTGGGGCCATAGCTTCAAAGGGCCTGGAGTCAGAAGTGGATCTACGGAGGGCGTCGGCGTCGCGGGCGATCGAGGACTTCGAGATGGCTGTAGAGCTGGCTAACTCGGTGCGTGAGAGCGCGGTGGAGCTAGGTGATTTGGAGCTGGAGCTCAGCGCCTGTTTCGAGCTGGGCCAGGCGTTGACCCAGACGGCGATAGGTGAGGGGTACTGGCCGCTGGGTGAAGTCGACCTCGATCCGGCGGAGGAGGCCTACTCCCGGGCGTTGCTGATCGCCAGGGAGATCGGATCGCGCCTGGACGAGGCAGTCGCCCTCCGTGAGCTGTCGGTCATCGAAGGGGGGAGAGCGAGGCATACTGCTACCGCGGCGGCAGAAAGAGGCACCTCCAAGTTCGAGATCCTCGCCATGGGCCCGACGCTGTTTGCCAAGTCAAAGGAGCTGGCGGAACAGGCCCTGCACATCTTCGAAGATCTTGGCGACCAGCGGGGAGCGATGTCCGCTCTCATCTCCATGGCCTACGCTCACATCACCGACCCCACGGCCCACGGCATGGCTGGCCGGATAGAGCACATTCGGGCACTTCACAACGCGAAGAAGGGTGATGTCACCGGCAGCCGGCGCGCCAATGAGGACGCCCTGATGCTCTACAGCATCCACACCTACGCTCGCCTCAACGCCCAACTCGACCTGGCGCTGGAACGAGGCCGGGAGACATATACCGCGGCCAGGGCGCTAGGTGACCGATGGTTGGAGGTCCTCGCCGCGGGAGGAGTGGCGATGACCTACGCCTCCTTCAGTGACACCGACCAGGCCAGCGCTTGGCTTGATCGGGCGGCAGCGGCTGCCAGGAGCGTCCCGAGCACTTCGATGGCCCGTCGTCTGGAGATGTGGCGCGGAGCCTGCGCCGCGGTCAGCGGGCAACCGGAGCAGGCTCAGGAGCACTACGAAAGGGCCGCCACGCTGGCCGGGAAGAAGAGCCTCGCCGGTAAGGCCGAGGCCTACTGTGCCCTAGCCATCGAATCGGCCAAGCTGGGAGCGCTGACGGGAAACCCATCCGTTCTGAACCAGGCGCGGCGGGCCGCCGAGCAGACTCTCGAGTGTGTGAGACCGTTGCCGGGACAGATGCCGTGGGAGTCGGTAGCGCATGCAGTGATGGCCGTCGTAGCCGATTCCGAAGGGCGTTCTGAAGAGGCGGCTGATGAGGCACGGGTGGCGCTCACCACCCTGGACGGCCTGACCCACATCCTTCACTTCTTGAACGTGCTGTGGGCGGCCGGCCGGGTCTTGATCGCCAAGGGCGCTCCGGAGTCAGAGGCGTTGATCCAACAGATCGCCCAGGGGATCGGATACCTCAGCATGAATATGACCGATCCGCAGGTGAGAGCTCGATGGCTAGAGGTCCCGTCGCATCGGGAACTGTGTCAGCTCGTCGGCTTCAGTCTCGATGAGGGAATGGAAGAGACCGACAGCAAGTCAGATCTCACCGAACAGGATCTGAGCGTCCTCAGGGTGGTGACCTCCGGCTCAGCCGAGGGTGAGATTTCCAGAGATGAGGTCTCCGACCTCCTGGCCAAACTAGGAGTCCAGTCCGAAACCGAGCCCACCGAGTATGCGATCAAGGCGGGTGTCACATGGCAGTGAGAGTCATCATCGACCGCCGCCGCTGCATCGGTGCTGGCACCTGCATAGTGCTTGCTCCCTCCGTGTTCAGATGGCGTCAGGGTGACTTCATGAAGCCTGAGCTGGCCGATGAGTCGACTGTGGACGTGGACGTGCTTAGGGAAGTGGCAGCTGCTTGCCCCACCCAGGCGATCGTCGTCGAGGAGCACTTCGAGTCTGTGGAGGCGTCCGGCCTCAACGCGTGACGGCCTCGGTCGGCTGGTATCCAACCTTCCGTCACCGTCTCAAAGTGGCCTCCTGGCCGTCACCAGATACCAGTGCCAGTGCTTGTCACCTGCACCCGACGGGCCATCGAACTCCTCTTCATCGACATGTACTGGGTCGAAGCCGCCAAACCATGAGGAGATCTGGGCCTGGTCGGTGGTGGCGACATCTGGCCGGGATGCCCAGGTGTCGTTGTTGGCGAAGAACACGCCCACGAACCAGCCGCCGGGCTGGACCACGGCCAGGGCCCTGCGTACCGACTCGTCCTGGAGGTCACCAGCAAAGGGAAGTGACAGAGAGGCGAAAACGAGATCGGCTCGAGGCAGGTCGGCTTGGTGGAACTCTGCGACTTCAGTGGTCAACCGGGTGCCCGTTGCGGAGGGAACCCGGGACTCGAGTATCTGGATAGCCCTTGGTTCGCCATCCACCGCATGGACCCGCCACCCCCGCTCCAGCAGCGCCAGGGTCTCGTTCCCGGCGCCGCATCCGAGGTCGAGGGCCAGCCGGCCGTTCCCCTCCTCGCCACGGGTTACCGCCAGGGCCCGGGCCAGGAACTTGACCGGGTCGCGTCCGGCGGTGCCTTCGGAATACCGGGCCCAAACCGAACCGCCTATCTGCAAAGGATCGTTCACTGCGCGAAAGGTAGCCCAGAGCAGGGTCGTTCTAGCCGCGTATCAGCGTCAAGAGGACCACCGACGGCTCAACGGCCATCAGGGCGTGGGGCAGGTGGGCGCCCATCCGCAGCCAGGAGCCCGGGCCCATCTCCACCGTACTGCCACCGAGGGTCATCTCGATTCGCCCCGAGATGACCTGGACCAAGGCGGGCACGGCAGCCGTGTGCTCGGTCAGCTCCTGACCCTTGTCGAAGGCGAAGCCCACCACCCGGAGTTGATCGTCGCTGTAGAGGACCCGGCTGAGGGTTCCCTCGGCGGGGATCTCCAGCAGGTCCGCGATGTCAGGTATGAACTTGTGTGTCATGGGCACTCCTTGAGACTGGGTGGGGCCACGACAGGGCCTCATTCGAAGCAGTCTCCGGCACTACGGTAGGCGCTCGGTTATCGGTGTTCCGCCGGTGCTGTCCAGGTCTCGGTCGCGAGCCGCCCGGTCAGGAGGAAGGAGATCCATGAGAGCCATCGTCAGGCCTCCTTGCGGAGCCCCAATGCCGCCGCCGCCAGGAACCCCCAGGAGGAGTCCACCCAGGACTTGGCAGGTCCCACGCCGACGACGACGGCCACATGGACATGTGACGCTGTGCTGGGCCTTGCTGTCTCGGATGCCGCTAGCGGCTGAGAGCGTCCCGAATCCGGATAGGCGCGTCGAGCTACGCGGACCTGCGGGCTCTGGGCTGGCGATGAAGTCGGGCGGTCCCCCGCATGGTCAGCTCAGAGAGATAGGGCTCGGCGATCCTGACGCCCTAGTTGGGCACCTCGAGGTTGTTCGTCGTAGGCTTCGGAGGCGTGCGAGTAGTCAGTGCCGGTCGACACCGTAGAATCGGGCGTATCCCGGCGGGGACGTAGCTCAGCCAGGAAGAGCACCGGCTTTGCAAGCCGGGGGTCGTGGGTTCAAATCCCATCGTCTCCACTCGGAACAGTCGGAAGGTTGCGACCACGGGTTCCGTTTCTAAGTGAGCAGAGAGCAGGGAGCTGATATGAGAAACACAGTGATCGTCGACGCGGTGAGGACACCCCTCGGCCGCCGCAATGGGGTCTTCAAGGACATTCACGCCGTAGATCTAGCCTCGATACCCCTGAAAGCTCTGGTGGAACGGAACCAGCTCGATCCAGAGCTCATCGATGACGTGGTGATGGGCAATGTGATGCAAATCGGGGAGCAGGCCTACAACGTCGCCCGCAACGCGGTGCTCGCTTCGGGATGGCCTGAGTCGGTGCCGGGAGTGACCATCGACCGCCAGTGTGGCTCCTCCCAGCAGGCTGCCCATTTCGCCGCCCAGGCCGTCATGGCGGGTGTCCAGGACGTCGTGGTCGCGGCCGGGGTGGAGTCTATGACCCGGGTTCCCATGGGGAGCACGGTGGAGAAGGGTCCGGGTTTCCCCTTCGGTCCCCAGGTGTTGGAGCGGTACGCCAATGGCCTGGTACCCCAGGGAATCTCCGCGGAGATGATCGCCGACAAGTGGGGCATTTCCCGAGAGGAGTTGGACGAGCTCTCCCTCGAGTCGCATCGCAGGGCTGCTCGAGCCACCGAGGAGGGCCGCTTTGAAGGTCAAATCATTCCCGTGGAGGTGACCCGGGAGGATGGGACTACCGAGATGGTCACCCGTGACGAGGGTATCCGCTGGGATACGTCCCTGGAGAAACTGGCCTCTCTCCAGCCGGCCTTCAAGAGTGATGGCAAGATAACCGCCGGCAACTCTTCTCAGATCACCGACGGCGCGGCCGCGGTGCTGATCATGTCCGAGGACAAAGCCGAGGAGCTGGGCCTGGAGCCCAAGGCACGCCTGCACAGCTTCGCCGTTGTTGGCGTCGACCCGATCACGATGCTCACCGGCCCCATCCCTGCCACCGAGAAGGTGCTGAAGCGGGCCGGGCTCGACATCGATGAGATCGACCTGTTCGAGGTCAACGAGGCCTTCGCCTCGGTGACGGTGGCGTGGCGGATGGAGCACGGCGGCACCGATCCCATGGCCCTCTGGGAGCGGACCAACGTCAACGGGGGCGCCATCGCCCTCGGCCACCCGCTGGGAGCTTCCGGGGCCCGGCTCATGACCACTCTGGTCTGGGAGCTGGAGCGTATCGGTGGCCGCTACGGCCTTCAGACCATGTGCGAGGGTGGAGGTATGGCCAACGCCACCATCATCGAGAGGATCTGACGCCTGACCGGCAGCCTCGCCCTCGACGTCGCACTTGCTGTAGTTCTCGGCGTTCTCATCTGGCGAGGGTCGGTGGCACTGATCCGAATGCTGTCCACTCCGCCCCCGGAGGTGGACCCCACCGATGTGGTGGCCGTGGACCA
>JBHHWH010000103.1:0-7400 GCA_046756405.1 Acidimicrobiia bacterium
CCAGAAGCTGTGAAGGTCCCCCGCCAGAGGCTCGAGTAGGTCGATGAGAGCCGAGCGGGCGCGGTCGTCGTAGAGCACAGACCCTGCCACCACCAGGGGCACCATCCACCAGCGGCTGGGCATCCCGTCAGGTGCCCGCATCTCAAGGACGCCATTGCGAGGTCGCACCTCGAAAAAGACGGTGGTCAAGTGGGCCTCCAGGTCGGCGACGGTAGGCGGCCCAGCCTCGGGATGACCCTCTTCGATCCAATCCTGGAAGGTCCAGCCCGGAGACCCGGGCTTCGCCCAGCCGTCCCGGAGGATGAACATCACGTTGGCCTTCAGGGCCCGATTGAGGCAGTCACTGATGGGGGCAGCATCACCGACCGAGCGCCACTCGGGAAGCCCGGTGCGAGTCCTGTCCAGTTCCTGCCAAACAGCGGCCCGACGAGACTTCATCCCTGCCAGCGGCGAGCAAGCGAAGATCGCGGTGAGGAGGGGCGAGATCAGATTGGCGGCCAGCCAGCGCTCGGCTCTCACGTCTCCGGAACCTGCGTCGATGTTCACCTGAAGGGCGCAAGTGTTCCTCATCATGACCGCTCCCGACGGCCACCGGGAGGCAAAGTACCGGTCCATGGTCCGATAGCGAGGAAGGGGGAGCTGTTGCGGGACGGAGTCGGTGTCGTGCCACGGATCCACACCGAGACTAACCAAGGCGGAGCTTGCCTCGGTGAAGCTTTCCCTCAACTGCTCCACGGCCATCCTAAGCTCGCTTTCGAGGACGGCGGTGGACCCTGAGGGGGATGTAGAGTGCTCGATTTGGGCTCCCGGTTCGAACGTGATCTGGCCCCCAGGGGTGGTCTCGAAGCGGTAGGCGCCGTCCTCTCGGGGACGAAGGAAGCTCGCCCGGCGGGCAGCCTGGTCTACCAGGTTGAGAACCTCCGGTAGCCGCAGCCGGCCAGCCGGAGTTCCATTCCGTGAGATGACCACGAACGCCTCGGCTTCTAGACCCAGGCGGTCCTGCTGCTCGACCTCCGGCCAGGCCAGGCCGGTGACGATCTTCGCGGCGGCGTCGACACTCCGGATGAGCATGGTTGGGTTGTGACCTCGGTGTGACAAGTCGATCATGGTCTCCCCGCAACCAACCGTGCCCTGCACCCGGTCATTCCGGGGCTTTAGCCGGCAGGTGCCCGAGCGTGCTCAAGCCTCGGCGAGGACCTTCTCCATGATGGCGTCGTCGATGTCGTAGTTGGAAAACACCGCCTGCACGTCGTCGAGGTCCTCCAAAGCATCGATGAGCCGGAGCAGCTTGCGCGCTTCGGCCTCCTCCACGGACACTGTCGTGGAGGGAAGCCAGGTGACATCAGAGGATTCGATCTCTACTCCCGCTTCCTCAAGTGCCTGGCGGACCCGGCCCACGTCCGCCGGAGCCGTCACCACTTCGAAGAAATCCTCCCCCGACTCCCTCACATCCTCCGCTCCGGCTTCGAGGGCCGCCAGCATCACCTCATCCTCTTCGCCGTGGACCAGGATCAGCCCTTGCTGGGAGAAGAGATAAGCGACGGAACCAGGCTCGCCTAGATTCCCGTTGAAGCGAGTGAACGTGGATCGCACCTCGGACGCTGCCCGGTTGCGGTTGTCGGTGAGGGCTTCGACATAGAGGGCCACCCCGCCTGGTCCGTAACCCTCGTACCAGATCTCCTCGTAGGTGGCTCCTTCGACTTCGCCGATGCCGCGTTTGATCGCCCGCTCAATGTTGTCGTGGGGCATCGAAGCCGCCTTGGCCTTCTCCACGGCGGTGGCCAGGGTGGGATTGAACTCAGGGTTGCCCCCGCCCTGACGAGCGGCGACCTCGATGGCCCTGGCCAGCTTGGCGAAGAGCTTGCCCCGCTTGGCGTCCTGGCGACTCTTGCGATGCTTGATGTTGGCCCATTTGGAGTGTCCCGCCACGGTTACCTCAGATCGTCTCGATGAACATTCGATGGATGCGGGTGTCGCCGGTGAGCTCCGGATGGAACGACGAGGCCATGATCGCCCCTTGGCGCACCATCACCGGATGAGTCTCGACGCTGGCGAGCACCTTCACCTCGGCTGCGGTCTTCTCGATCCACGGAGCGCGAATGAATACTGCCCTGAAGGGTTCATCGAGACCGGTGATGGCCAGATCCGCCTCGAAGGACTCATTCTGGCGGCCGAAGGCGTTGCGCTTGACCACCACATCCAATACCCCCAGCAGCGGCTGGTCGCCTTCGGTGATGGCCGTGGAGAGAAAGATCAACCCAGCGCAGGTTCCGTAGACGGGCATCCCGCCGTCTATGCGGGAGCGGAGCGGTTCGAATAGACCAAACCGGGTAGCCAGTTTTCCAATGGTGGTCGACTCGCCTCCCGGTATCACCAGGGCGTCCACCGCGGCGAGCTCTTCGGGCGTACGCACCGCCCGGTTCTCCACACCGAGCTCGGCAAGGATGGCCAGGTGTTCCCTGACGTCACCCTGGAGCGCCAGGACACCGACGCCGGCCATCACCAGCCTCGGTCGGCCAGGCGCTGATCCTCGTCGAGGGTGGAGATCTCAAGCCCCGGCATGGCCTCACCCAGGCCCCGGGACACCTTGGCCACCACCTCCGGTTCGTTCCAGAAGGTGGTGGCCTCGACGATCGCCCGGGCGTAGGCCTCCGCGTTGGAGCTCTTGAAGATCCCAGAGCCGACGAAAACCCCGTCAACTCCCAGCGCCATCATCAAGGCAGCATCGGCCGGGGTGGCGATCCCTCCCGCGGCGAAGTTGACCACTGGGAGCTTCCCGGTCGCGGTCACTTCTCTGACCAGATCGTAGGGAGCACCCATCTCCTTGGCTGCCGCCATCAGCTCCTCGGCCCCTATGGAGGCGAGGGCACGGATCTGGCGGGTCACCGTCCTGATGTGACGCACTGCCTCCACCACGTTCCCTGTGCCCGCCTCTCCCTTGGTGCGGATCATCGCCGCACCCTCACCGATACGTCGCAGCGCCTCACCCAGGTTGCGGGCGCCGCATACGAAGGGAGTCGTGAACGCCCACTTGTCGACGTGGTGCTCTTCGTCGGCAGGGGTCAGCACTTCGGACTCATCGATGTAATCCACTCCGAGCGATTGGAGAACCGCTGCCTCGGCGAAGTGCCCGATCCGGCATTTGGCCATCACCGGGATGGTCACCGCCGTCTGGATCTCCTCGATCTTGGTGGGATCGGCCATGCGGGCCACACCGCCCTGCTTGCGAATGTCGGCGGGCACCCGTTCCAGGGCCATGACCGCCACCGCTCCTGCCTCCTCGGCGATGCGGGCCTGGTCGGCGGTGACCACATCCATGATCACTCCGCCCTTGAGCATCTCGGCCAGCCCACGTTTGACCCGATCCGTACCGGTTTCCACGATTCTCAACTCCTTTGGCAAACAATCAATTGTACCGCTGAGTGCGGGCTGACCTAGGGGACAGCTTCGGCATAGGCCCGTCGGTATTCTGCTGCCACCACCCGCCAGTCGTATCGAGTCGCCCTCGCCCGCCCTCGGGAGGCAAGTTGGTTCCGGGCAGTGGCGTCCTTGAGCAGATCAGACACCAATCGGGCCAGGGCGTCGTGGTCTCCGGGCGGGAAGAAGACGGCCGCCTCGCCGGCCACACCCCGAAAGGCGGTCAGATCGGACGCAACCACTGCCGCCCCGGCCGCCATTGCCTCTACCAGGGTGACCCCGAAGGACTCACCTCCCAGGTTGGGGGCCACGTAGACCGCGGACGAGGCCAGCACCTCCGCCTTGGTCCCGTCTCCCACCGGACCCATCCACTCCACGCCTTCGACGTTCCTCCGACAGCCCATGACCACCAGCTCAGCATCGGGGACCTCTTCGACCACCCGGGGCCACGCCTCCAGCAGGACATCGAGCCCCTTGCGGGGCTCATCGCGCCCGAGGAAGGCGACCCTGGTGGATCTTCGGGGAAGATCCAGGGTGAAGGCGTCCACATCGATACCGTTGGGAACCAGACGAACTTCGAGATCATCTGGGAGAGGGGCCGCCGCCGAAGGCGACACGGCCGTGACCACCCTGGTGGAGGGCCCCAGGAACGTTCGGAGACCCGACCCGAGCAAGCGGTAGAGACCACCGACAACGGGTCCCGGTGCGGCATGGAAGGTAGCCACCACCGGCGGTCCGGCCCGGACCGCCGCCAACGAGACGGCGGGCACCAATGGCTCGTGAACATGGAGCAGGTCCAGGGTGGCCGACCACTCCTTGAGTTCGGGGATTACTCCAGGGCGAAGGCTGATCGGCGCCCTGGAGCCGTTGACAGGAATCGACACCGTGGAGCCGAGGTCGATGCCCTCGAGACCTGCCGGCAGCCCGGGGCCGACGACGACGGGAGCCTCTTCCCCCTCGGCCAGAATCCTGTACAGCCCCAGGACCTGGGCCTGAACGCCGCCCGGCCTGGACAGGTCGTAGGGACAGACCAGGCCTATCCGCATTTTCACCTCGGATCCGAGGGCCAGTTGGGCACCACTATATGCCACTGCTCGGGCGCCACCCGGATCAGCTCCTCGAACTCCTCGGCGAGGGCCTGGGTCATGGCCTGGACCTGCTCCCGTCGGTTCTGCCCCAGGGGTATGGACAGAGGAGGGCGGATCACTACGTGGTGCCCTCCGTCGCTGAAGTAGGTGGCTACGGGAAAGAGAGGAGCCCCGGTCTTGATTGCCAGGGTGGCCGGGCCGGGAGGCAGGGTGGTGACCTCATCGAAGAACTTCACCTCCACTCCCCGGCCCCTCAGGTCACGATCGGAGAGCAGCGCCACCGCCTTGTTGGAAGCGATCGCCTCTTCGAGCTGTCTCATCACCTCGCGGCCGCCTGTGGCCAAGACGATGTCGATGCCCATCTCGGCGCGCATGGCGGTGAACCAGTCGGTGATCCGCCGGTTGGGAAGGTTCTCGGCCACCGCGACCACCCGGATGTCGTGGCGACCTGCAATGGGCGCTGCCATCTCCCAGTTCCCCATGTGGGGAAGGGCGTAGATCATGCCCCGACCCTCGTCCCGGGCTGCCAGCACCATGTCGAGACCCTCGATAGTCGTATTGGCGAGGATCTCAGGCACCCTGTGGGCTCGCACCCAAAGCGCCTCGGCGTAGTAGCGGCCGTAGTAGCCCATCACCCGCTTCGCTGCCTGTGAGGCGTCCCCTCCCTCACCCATCACCCTGCTCATGTGCCGGCGGGCCATCTCCAGTCGACGCCGGTCAACTAGCTGCCACAGCCAACCGACCCAGTGACCCAGCCGTCTGACAGCACGGGCGGGGAGCATCCCTACCAGGCCCATCCCCAATCGCAGGCCGGCGTATGCGAGTAGCTGGCTCACACGATGGAACGGTAGGTCCTCACGAACCGGACGACCACAGTCGACCAGACCAAAACCACGAAGATCCACAACATGGGCTCGACGAAACCCAGGATCAGCCCGCCGTTGAAGAGGATCACCCGCTCGGCCCTGCCCATCAGCCCCCCCTTCCCGCTGAGGCCCTCGGCCTCGGCTCGGGCACGCATGTAAGGCACGAGAAGGGCACCTCCGATAGAGAGGATGATGAGGAGCAGGACCCGGGCGTTTCCGGCCATGGCCACCCCAAGTCCGGCGAAGGCGGCGATCTCGCCCACCCGGTCGAAGGCAGCATCGAGGAATGCCCCCTTCGCCGTCACCCGGTTGGAGGCCCTGGCGACAGCACCGTCCAGGCCGTCGAGCAGCGAGCCGGCCAGGACTACGACCGCCCCCACCCGGAGCTGGCCGGTGGCGATGACCACCGAGCCAATGACCACCACCGACACTCCCAAGAGCGTCATGAAAGTGGGGGTCACCCCCACGGCAGCCAGGGTTTTGCCGATTGGTTCCAGGTAGCGGGTGACCCGTGGTCGGACCCGTATGTCGATCACCGGGTGCAAGGTAGCACCCGCCTGGGGAGCACTGCCAGATGCCGGTTACCATCAGGAAGCTTTTACAAGGAGGTCAAGTGGTTCCGGAGAAGGTTCGCAACGTCGCCTTGGTGGGTCACGGCGGCAGCGGAAAGACGACCCTGGGTGAGGCGATGTTGTTCGTCGGTGGTGCTATCAAGCGCATGGGTTCTGTTGACCAGGGGACGACGGTTTTCGACTACGAACCCGAAGAGATCGACCGCAACATCTCCCTTGGGTTGGCGGTAGCCACGGTGAACTGGGGCGGGACCAGGATCAACATCATCGACACTCCCGGATCGGTCGACTTCGTCGGAGACGCCAGGGCGGGCCTGCGCGCCGCCGACCTGGCCCTCTTCGCGGTATCGGCGGTGGACGGTGTCGAAGTCCAGACCGAGCAGCTTTGGAGGGCCGCCGAGGAAGAGGGCATCCCCAGGGCCGTGGTGATCACCAAGCTGGATCGGGAGAGGGCCTCCTTCCAGCGCACCCTCGACGAACTACGCCAGTTCTTCGGAAAGTCCCTGGCTCCCATCCAGGTCCCCATGGGCGAGGAAGGGCGACTCCGCGGCCTGGTAAGGGTCGCAACCGAACGCGCCTACGAGTACGAGCCAGGTACCCCTAGGGGCTCACAGACAGAGCTCCCCGATGAGGTTGCCGACTTGGTCCACTCCGCCCACACCGACCTCATCGAGACCGTTGTCGAGACCGACGACGAGATGATGGAGGCCTATTTCGAGGGCAAGGAGCCCACCCGGGACCAGATCGTCCAGACCATCCACGGCGGGATCATCTCAGGGGAAGTCCACCCGGTACTGGTCACCTCGGCCCACAACCTCGTTGGCATCGACACCCTGCTGGAGTTCATCGTCGACTACGGGCCCAATCCGTTGGAGCGGTCCCTTCCCCCGCTGAATCAGGGTGAGCCCTTCGAGCCCTCCCCCGACGGGCCCTTCCTCGCTTACGTCTTCAAAACGGTCAGCGATCCGTTCGTGGGACGCATCTCTATCTTCCGTATCTACTCCGGTGCCGCCAAGGCCGACCTGGAGTTGGAGCTCGCCCGCGGCGGCAAAGTACGGCTTCACAATCTCTTCAAGCTGTTCGGCAAAGAGCACCAGGACGTCAGCGAGCTTCCGGTTGGAGGCATAGGGGCGGTGGCGAAGAACGAAGACCTACGACCGGGTGACACCCTGCGCTCCCGAGGGCTGGACGCGGTGATAGCCCCCGTCCGCTACCCCCGCCCCGCCACCGAGCTGGCCGTCTTCCCCCGCTCCCACCATGACGAGGAGAAGCTGTCCATGGCGCTGCGGCGCACCTCCGAGGACGACCCCACGATCCGCGTGGAGCGCCGCCAGGACACCGGGGAGACGATCCTGGCCGGGCTGGGCGACGCTCATCTCGACGTCACCCTGGCACGGATCCGGCGCACCTTCGGAGTCGAGATCGAGACCAGCCTGCCCAAGATCCCCTACCGGGAG
>JBHHWH010000104.1:0-7208 GCA_046756405.1 Acidimicrobiia bacterium
TGTCCGGAGACAACTTCCACTACTCGCCCGCGTCGTCCGCGTCGTGCGCGCCGGTCAGCCTCTAGAGCGTCGATCTCTTCCGGCGTCGGTATCCATCGGTTGCTCATCGATCATCCTTCCGCGTGCGCGACAGCATCCTGGATGCTCATCGGCCGGAAGTGGTCCGCGTCGATACGCTCCCACGCTTGCAGCACCTGCCTGTGTAGGGACAGGTACAGGTATCGCCGCGTGCGAGTGTTCTTGTATGCCTCCACAATGGTTCCCGCGACATCATCCAGCTCTACCCAGCTCATCCACATGTAGTCACCGGGGTTCGACACTGTCCGCTCTAGAGGCTTCCACTCCGGCTCCCACTCATTGTGTCCACCGTCTTCCATCCGGGTGAGCACTCGTTCTATGCTTACCGTCTGCATCGGTTCTTCCCTTCCGGCCGGTCCTTCCGGCCTTATGTTGGGGCCCACCTTAGCGACGTAGCGCACACCAGGCAAATACCCTCCGGCATCCTCCGGCGTCGGCCGGCATCCTCCGGCATCTACCGGGCCCGGGATCCGGCCGGCGGCAACCGGTTCCGGCACCGTCCAGCACCGTCGACCGGGTCCGGAGGATGGGCTCGGCTGGCCCTAGTTGCAAGCGCCTTGTAGTTGCGAACCATCCGTAATTGCGAACGGTTTGCAGGTGGTAATGGGAACCATTCTCAGGTTGGTGATAACCGAAGGCCTAGTGAATCCCAACGGCCGGCCACACTGCCACATTCAGCACCGGGAGGGACGCCGGCGAGCTCCACCGCGGCACCGTGTCACAAAACCCCAGGTCAGAGGCTTGCCCGATGTCCCATAATGGACGTTATGTAAAGCTCCGAGGGGTGGGGAAGGGCCGATGTCAACCCGGCCCCGCCCGCTGGAATGGAATGGGGGCCCTCGTATAAATCGAGAATAGGCTTCTGACGGCTATACTGGCGGGCCATGCCTAGACGCCGGTTCCGCAGGCCTCGCACCAGCCAAGTATCCCCCCAGGAGAGGGCGTTTAGGCCGTCCTTCAGGCCGTCCCCTCACCCTACCCCTCCGGCCCGTGGCTAACGTAGTCTTCCGCCCCCAAAAGGGGTTCCGCCGCTACTGGGAGACCCACCAGGATCTCACCCAGCAGGAGATGGCGGAGGAGTGGGGGGTGGCCCAGCCGACGATCTCACGGTGGATCAAGTGGATCCGCATCCAGGAGGAGGAGGAGAACCGGATCTGGCAGGAGAAGGACCGGGAATACTCGTCCAACTTCCACGAGCTGTCCGAAGACGACCTGCCCGCCCTCCTCTGGGACTTCCTCCGCTTCCGGGAGTCCTACTTCAAGACACCACGGGGAACCCCCTACCTGACCCCCGGGTTCCAGCAGAAGTGGATCAAGGCGTTTCTGCGGGCGCTGGTGACGGGAGACCGGCTGGTCATCCTGAGCCCGCCTCGCCATGGCAAAACTGAGCTGCTCATCCACTTCTGCACCTGGCTGATAGTCCGCTTCCCCATGATCCGGATCCTCTGGGTGGGGGGGAACGAGTCGATAGCCCGACGGTCGGTTCGTGAAGTAGCTGCCCATCTGACGACCAACACCCAGCTCGTTGAGGACATCCTCGGGCCGAAAGGGTCTTTTCGCCCCGACCGGACCAGCGGCCTCCCCTGGTCGCAGACCGAGTTCACCGTCAGTACCCGCCCCCACCCCATCAAAGGGGCCTCCATGACCGGCCTGGGCCGGGGCGGTACCCTCCTCTCCCTGGACGCCGACCTGATCGTGGCCGACGACATCGAAGACCACTCGTCCACCATCCAGCCAGGCGGACGGGAAGGCACCCGCTCCTGGTGGACCTCCCAGTTGGAGTCCCGCAAGGAGGAACACACGGCCCTCTGTCTGATCGGCTCCCGGCAGCACCCCGACGACCTAGCAGGCCATCTCCTCAACAACGAAGCCTACACGGCCATCGTGGAGACCGCCCACGACCTGGCCTGCACTCTCCCCGACCAGCCCTACAAGGATCACGTCGAATGTCTGCTCTTCCCCGAACTCCGCTCCTACAAGTGGCTGATGGAGCAACGCCGAGCCGCCGACACGACAGGCGGGCGGCATATCTTCGAGATGGTGTACCTGAACATCTCCCACCCTGAAGGGGCGGTCGTGTTCACCCCCGAAGTGGTCAACAAGGGCCTCGACCACACCCGGTCTATCGGTCACATCCCCCTCGGGGCGCAGCTCATCGCCGGCCTCGACCCGTCCGGAGTCGGCTACCAGGCTGCCTTCCTGTGGGCGCTCACCATCGAGCCGTTCAAGCTCTACATGGTGGACCTGGAGAACAACGAAGGTGGAGGGATCAAGGAAGCCCGCCGGGTGATAGCCGAGTGGTACGAGCAGTACCGTGTTGCCTACTGGGTGGTGGAGGAGACGATGTGGGCGGCAGGCGTCTCCCAGGACCACGAGCTGGTCGACTGGGCCTCTCAGCGGGGGATCACCATCGAAGGCCATCAGACCTACACCAACAAGTGGGACGAACACATCGGCCTGTCCTCCCTCGTCCCCATGTTCCTAGAGGACGAGATCAGCCTCCCCTACATGGACACTCCCTCCCGGCAGAAGACCGACATGTACCGGAACCAGCTCATCCACTTCACCAACGTCAAGCGAATGGGGAACAGGTCGAAAGGACTCAAATCCGACCTGGTGATGGCCTCATGGTTCCCGATGGACGCTATTCGCCGGGCGAGAAGCCAGCAGATAGCGGAGATGGGTGTAGACTACAGCCCCGGGTACTCGTCGTTTGGCGAATCCGAATGGAATACGGCTCCCTGGAGTATAGTGGACGAGGAACTGGTATGACAGGACAGTTTCTGACCAATCTGCCCTGCCCTTCAGGCGCGGGCAGCCCAAACCGCCCATCCAGTAGAAGTGGTAGCTAGTGGCGACCGAAACTCTCAAACAAGACGATACCAGCCCCGCCCTTGACTACACGATCCTGGACGACAGCAACCAGGTTGTGGACCTGACAGGGGCCACCGTAGTCTTCTACATGCAGGATGAGGACGGGGTAACCGTCGTCAATGGGGCCTCCGCCACTATCACCGACGCTGCCAACGGGAAGGTTGAGTACCAGTGGCAGGCAGCCGACACCGACACGGCGGGAATCTTCAAGGGCGAGTTCGTCGTCACCTTCCCTGACGGGACCATACGCACCTTCCCCGACCCAGGCTGGATCATGATCGTTATCTCAGGATCGGTTAGAGGCTGATGCCGAACCCATCAGACATTGCCGACAGGGCCGCACAGCTCAAAAAGCGCCACCAGTCCTCCCATGCCATCCGGCAGCGGGTACGGGCAATCCTCAACGGAGGGGTGGGCGCAGTCCAAGCTCTCCTGGGTTCCCACGTCAGCGACGAGGACCTCCCCTGGCCGAACCTGATGGTCTCCGGCCTCACCCGCCTGGCCCAGAAGGTGGGCGACGTGCCTGTCGTCACCGCCCCCAGCCCCACCACGACCAACTCGCAACGGGCACGGAAGCGTGCCGAGAAGCGGGAGCGGATCATCGAATCCTACGACCGCTACGACCGTCTCGAACTTCAGCTCCCCCAAGTAGGACGATGGCTGCCCGGCTACGGGTTCAGCCTGTGGACCATCGAGCAGGGCCTCACCCCCGACGGTGACCCCTACCCGCGTGCGGCCATCCGTGACCCCTACGACGTTTTCCCCGGCGACTGGGGATCCGACCAGCAGCCCCGCGAGGTAGCCATCTTCCGGCGTGTCAACGCTGAACGGCTGAAGTACCTCTACCCAGAGAAGGCCCCCCTCATCGACAAGCTGACCCGGGGCGCAGACAACTTCTCCTGGACGGGCGGCGGAGTCCTCCTAGAGGGCGGTAACTGGGAAGGCTCTTCCCGCACCGGTATCGTCATTGTCGAATACCTGTCCGCCGAAGGCGTCAGTGTCGTCACCAGCGACGGCAGCATCCTCCTGGACCACATCCCCAACCCTCTCGACTCGGTGCCGTTCGTCGTCCCCAAGCGTTTCGCCTTCGACCAGCTTACCGGCCAATACGACCACATCATCGGCCTGATGGCGGCTATGGCGAAGATCAACATTCTCGGCATCATCGCAATGGAGGATGCGGTCTTCTCCCCTGTCAACATCTTCGGCCAGGCCCCCAAGCCCCGCTACCGTCGAGGCCGCTTCGCCGTCAATGTCATGCCTCCCGGCACAGAAGTCCGGCGTGACGTAGCCAACCTGCCCTACCAGCTCTTCGAGCAGATCAACCGGATAGAACGCCAGTTCCGCCTCGTCTCCGGCTACTCCGTCACCGACGACGCGCAATCCCCCCTCTCCTTCGCTACCGGACGGGGCCTGGAAGAACTCAACACGGCCATCACCCAGGAAGTGAGGGAGTACCACAAGGTTCTCAAATACGCCCTCCAAGACCTCGACTCGAAGCGTCTCGAATGGGATCAGAAGCTCTACGGCACCCGGAAGAAGCCTCTCGTCGGTGAGCGCAAGGGTGTCAGGTTCTCCGAGACGTACATTCCCAACCGGGACATCGCAGGCGACTACCTGACCCAGCGGAAGCATGGGGTTTTCGCCGGCTTCGACAAGACAGAGAGCATCATCGTCGCCCTTCAGCTTCTCGACGCCGAACTCCTCGACCCTCTCACCGCCCAGGAGTCCATCGTCGGCCTGGCCGACCTCGACCACACACAGATCAACGAGCGGATCCGCAGCCGTAACGCCGAACGGCTCCTCACCCAGGTTCTCGCCGCCACCGCACAGCAGGGCGACCCCCGGGCCCTCCTCGCCTTCATCGACCAGCTTCCCGAAGGCGACGTGAAGAACACGATGCTCAAATACTTCTCCCCTGAGGGGCCGCAGCCGACCGAAGCCGAAGCTGCTGCTCTGAACCCTACCCCTGAAGGCCCCCCGCCTGACGTTCAGACAGTTCTCCGTCGGCTAGCATTGAGCGGCCCCGCAGCCGGAGTGCAGACCGTGGGCAGGGGGCCTAGCTGATGCCCCGACACCGCAACAAGCAGCCTGTCCGTGAAGTCCCCGCCGCCAAGCATGGGGACCGGCAGGCTCTGACAGAATTGCAGCAGGCAGCTCCCCTTCCGGCTCCTGCTGCACCGGGAGAGGGGGGTGCGCCCACTGGGGTTCCGTCTCCGCTCCCCCCTCCCGGATTAGACGTATTCGCCCCCTCCGAAAACCCCGGCCAGCCCGACACCACCGTCCTCCCCCCCGACGAGTACGCCCTCATCGACGCCCTTTACGCCCGCTTCCCCAACGAGGACCTGCGGCGGCTGAAAGAGCGGATAGCCGAACTGCTGGCGGAGTGACATGAGTGTTGGACCTTTCCTGAGTCCCGAGAAGGAAGAAAAGCTGTTCGAGGAGCTGGAACAGCGGCGCTCCCGGCGGGAGGTTCTCAAACAGTCGGTCACCCCGGAGATGGCCGAGATCGCCTCCGGTCTGGCCGACGCCTACCCGTGGCTCGACCCCGGAGTCGTCCAGTCCCTCACCCAGGCAGGCATCCCCGCCAACTCAGAGGAGGCCCTCACCGTCGCCCAGGTTGCCGCCCTGGCAGGACTCCGCGACAACGAGTTCAGCGAACCCGCCCCCGACCTGCCGGACAGCCAGTTCGACGCCATGTGGGATCTGGTCTCGGACAGGGCGGCGAAGGCCCTACAGCAGCCTCTACGGCTGGGAATGGCAGCTATAGCTTTCCCCATTGAGGAGATTCTAGAGAGAGGCATCCCTGCCTTTCTGGAGGCCGAAGAGGCCACTCCACCCCGTATCAGCCCCGTAGACGACCCTATCCTCGGTCAGTTCGCCCCCCAGAACCTTGCGGCCAGCCTCAGCCGTCTCACCCAAGGCGAGTTCTGGGACCGCTTCTGGACGAACCTTACCGAACGGGCAGCCCCCTCCACTCTCGCTCTCGCCGTTGGTGACTTCCTCAGCCCTGACCGTAGCCCTGCCCTGTTCGGGTTCGACAAGCGGAAGGGTGAGGGGCTGATAGCCAACTTCGAGCGCCGCCAGGAACTCCGTAGTCGTCTCAAACTGGACGGCCAGGCGGTCACCCTTGGGCGGGGTATCGCACGGAACGTCACCGAGCCGGGATCCACCCAGTATGACCTCCTCTCCGGCCTGTTCGACTTTGCAGCCAACCTGGTCCCGGTAGACCTGGGACTCGGTAAGGTCGCCAAGGGGGCCGGACTCATCTCCAAGGCTGAAATCATCCGGTCAGGTGGCAGGGTTGGCCTTCTCCCCGGGATCACACGCAACATCGACCTGGAAGCAGCCAAGGTGGGCTTCCTCGGCAGCCGGGTCGGTAGAAAGCTCATTGACGTACTCACCGAAGACAAGAACGTGGCCTCCATCTACGAGGCCCTAGGCCAGCGCAACCTGAACGTTGCCCGGGAGCTGGCCGACACTCGCACAGCCAGCGAGACGATGGAGGTTCTGCAACGACATCTCGGCCTGGGGCTGCGTGAAGTCCCAACTGCCGGACCTGTCGGTCAGGTGGTCGGTCGAGCCTTCGGTGACTACGGGGCGGTCTTCGGCCCCGGTGCTGCCGTCCGCCGCAGCGTCCGCAATGTCCGCATGTTCCAGGACATGCCGACCAGACCCCTTAACCCGTACGACATCGAGGATGCTGCCAAGACCATCCACGATTACGTCCGTACCGTCCGGTTGGGGGACGATGTTCTGAACAGGTACCTGACCCGTCTCTCCGAAGTGAAGCGTGGTGACGCACCGGCCCTCTTCAGGGTGGCAACAGACCTTTACGACGAGACCTTCGAGAAGCTGATGAATGAGAACGTTGGCAAGGGGTTCCTCTCCCGACCGTTGAAGAAGCATGAGGCCCGCAAGCTTACTCGCGCATGGAAGGGCACCTACGACGATACCCGGGCCTACTTCATCGACGCAGAGGGCCGCAACGCCGACCTGGCCCCTGCCCGTGCCCTCATAGACGACGAGGTAGAAGACATCCGCGCCATACCTCACCTGGCCGTAGAGCGGCTCAATAATGTCGTACCCCTTCCCGACATTCAGGGCCTCAAACGAGCTACCTCCTACATATCCCGGGTGTGGGATATCGCCCCGATAGAGGATGCGGTGATGGTCATGGGGTTCTTCACCAGCACTATCTGGAAGCCTATGCAGCTCATCACCCGAGCCGCCTATACCCTGCGTGTGATTGGGGA
>JBHHWH010000105.1:0-6822 GCA_046756405.1 Acidimicrobiia bacterium
GCGACACGGTGTCGGGTATTGCCGGTCGGCTCGGATGTTCCGAACGTCACACCCGCCGTCATCTTCGCGCCCTCTGGGACAGGATGGGAGTCCCTGGACGGGCCCAAGGCCTCGTCGCCGCCGCCCGCCAAGGCCTCCTCAACCCATAGGCTCCTGCTCCCCGGAGGCACGACGATGTCCGTCCGCCGGTGACCCGTGGCACCGTTTGTACCTGCGTCCTGACCCGCACGGGCACGGTTCGTTGCGGCCCACCTTGCCCCCTAGCTGCTCCGGTCGATCGGATGCCTTCGCGGTCAGGTCGGTTCGGGGTTGACGAGCCTCGACGTCGCTCTCCCATTGGCGGAGATGTTGCTGCCACGCACGCAGGCGATCCTCGGCCGTTTCCAACTCCTGTTCGCGGCGAGCGACCTCCGCCGCACGTCTCGCCAAATCCTCTTCGTTCTGAGCCGCGAACACCGGCGAGCCGTCATCCTTGGAATCGCCAAGCACACCCACCAGTTCATGGCCGATGAGGATCTCGATGGCACGGCCCATCGAGATCCCGGCCGAGTTGCAGTAGCGTTTCCACGTCGACCAAGTGGCCGCGGTCGCCGGGACCCTCACCATCCGGAAGGTCTCGTCCCCTCCGAGGCTGGCGAGCAGCTTGCGGTCGATCCTTGCCAGTACACCTCGGTCGAGATCCATCAAGAGCCTCCCTGTCTACATGTAGACATCAGCCAACTTGTTGCATGTGCGTGTGTGATTTGGAGGTGGCGACGCGCATTCGCGACGAGGAGGTCGGCGTCGTGGTCGTGAATCCGATCGTGGCTGTCGTAGTCGGGAGTCGTGGTGCTCAGAGTCTGTTCTGATCGTTCTCGATCCTGGGATCGTCGTGGCATCTTGGAGTAGATCAGATGCGGAGAATGGTCAAGTGCCTGGGTCCTGGCCGATCCAATCAACGGCTGAGCGTTGTGTTCGGGACATGAACGGCCAACGGGAACAATGAAGCCGCCATCGACGGCGAGGTCTCCGCTGAGGCCAATGAGCATCTCGTGCTCCATGTCCGTGAAGTAGGCGCTTCAACCCTTTCCGCAGAGTGTCAAGAACCCTTTCGTGCCGACCACGCGTCCACCCTTCCCGCCGATCTGAGCGTGACCAGAGATGCCTCTGACCGGGGGAAACAGGGTAAATAGCAACGAAACAGCACTCTGATGAAAGGGTCGGGTCGCATCGTCTGGGTAGGCGAAACCGTCGTTCGTCGACCAAGGAGGTGACCCCGCCGGTGGCGCACATTGAGAAGCGACCTGACCGCCCGAAACCGTGGCGGGTCCGCTACCGGGACCCGACCGGTCGGGAACGTTCGAGGAGCTTCGCCCGCAAGGTCGATGCGGACCGGTTCATGGCCACCATCCAGGCCGACCTGGTCCGCGGCGAGTGGACCGACCCTCGCCTGTCGAAGACCACCGTGGCCGAATGGTCCTGGCGGTGGCTACGAACCAAGGCGCATCTCAAACCCAAGACCCTCGCCGGGTACCGGTCCAACCTGCACGCCCATGTGCTGCCCGCCTTCGGCGACTACCAGCTTCGTCACATCGACCGGTTGGCCGTCGAAGAATGGCTCGCCGACCTCCAAGCCGTAGGCCTCGGACCGTCGGGGGTGCGGCAGGCCCGCCAGGTCCTAGGCGCCATGTTGACCCTCGCCGTCGACGCCGGCTACCTCACAACGAACCCGGTCGACGGGACGAGTATCCCGCGGCAACCCGAACCCGACATGCTGTTCCTCGACGCCGACCAGGTAGATGTGCTCGCCGACACCATCCAGCAGCCCTACGGCACCCTGGTCTACGTGCTCGCCTACGGCGGGCTGCGGTGGGGAGAAGCCGCCGCCCTCCGCCGCAAACGATACGACCTCGACCACTCCCACATCCACATCGCCGAATCCCTCGCCGACGTCGGCGGCCGCCTCCACTTCGGACCCACCAAGAACCACCGCAGCCGGATCGTGCCCATCCCCCGGTTCCTCACAGACCTCCTCGGCGACCACCTCGACCGACATGTTCCCGACGATCCCGAAGCGCTCGTGTTCACCACACCGAACGGCACGCCGCTGCGCAACTCCAACTTCCGCCGCCAGATCTGGTACCCGGCCGGCGAAGAGGCAGAACTGCCCCAGGGACTCAGGATCCACGACCTGCGACACACCTGCGCCAGCCTGCTCGCCGCCGCCGGCGCCAGCCCCAAAGCCGTCCAGGTCCACCTCGGCCACTCGTCGATCACCGTCACCATGGACCGCTACACCCACCTATTCCCCTCAGACGTCGACACCCTCATCAGACGACTCGGCGACATCCGGACTCGAAACCGCGCGGCCCAGACGCGGCCCAACCAACGCACACGCGGGATCAACCTCGGCGGGAGATGACAGAAACCCCCGCCGTAGCAGGGGTCTCAGCAGCACGCCCGGAGGGACTCGAACCCCTAACGTTCGATGATCGATGGCCACCCCGGGCTCCCAACTGACGGTCATCCACGACGAGGGCGCCCTATTCGACCGGAATCTCGTCATTCCTTGAGGGCTCGGTCGATCCGCCGTCGACCGAGAGCGATACTGGCAGCGATGCCGCCCAGCATCGCCAAGGGGACAGCGACGGTCACAGCCCATACTCCTGCCTCAAACGCCGCTGTAGTCTCCGCGGTGATTGCGATCGCGGCCATCGCAGCCGACCAGCCGACAATCGCAGGGACAGCGAGTTCGCCGCCTAGGATCAGGATGCGCTCTCCCGTCGCGGTGTTGGCGACTCGGTAGGTGATGATCGCGCGGCGTCGTAACAGCACCCATCCGACAACAACAACAAGCAGGAGCCCGCTGGTCACGACAACCGAGTTCCGGGTCTCACGCATGCGTAGATCGGAGACCACACCAACTGCCGTCACGGGATTACGGGAGTACGGAGAGAGCGTTACCTTCCGGTCCGACATGGCGACGAGACCCCGTATGAGTTCGGGGGTCGACTCGGGAGCCCAAGGCTCGGTCTCAAACCAGCAGGCAGACGCTGGCCGGTTTGGCGGCGTGAGTGCCAGGACGTCGCGACCGAATCCGAGATCACGAACCGTCGTGTCGACGACCCGGCTCACGGGAAAGACACCGCCAAGGGTGGTTCGCAGCACGACGCCGCGAGCGACGCCGAGTTCGCCGGCAACGGCTCCGCCGATCGTCCCACCCCCCGCAGGCACGGCAGGGAGGCCAGTGGCGACCTCCACGAGGCCAGGGGTCACCTCGAGAACCGGGTATTCCACGTCGGGTGACTGGACGAACCGCATGACGCTGGGGGTCGGCGACGAGGCAGCGAGAACCGACCCGGACGCACGGATCGACGAGACCGAGGGGGCGAGGCGCTCACAGCGGCGGCTGTTGAGCTCGCTCTCCGATTCGAGCACCCACACCGTCGCGCCCTCCTCGATTCGCTGCTGGAACTCGCGGATCGTTCGGTCAACGGCTGCGACGTCGGGTGCCGTACCCATCCACGCGCCGACTCCGATCAACAGTGCCAACAGGACATGGGCCGGTCGAAGGTTGAGCAGCGTTTCGCGCCCCAGCTCCTGCAGTCGCCAGCTCACAGGAATTTCCCGTCGCTTAGGCGGAACACCGCGTCGGCGGCCGCTTCGACGGCGTCGACGTGAGTAGCAGCAATTACGGTCGTTCCCGACCCGGCCAGCATTCTCAGACTCTCAGCCACGAGGGCCGAGTTGGCCGCGTCGAGCTGGGCCGTGGGCTCGTCACAGAACAAGACTGGGGCTCTCGTGGCTTCGGCTCTCGCGACGGCGAGTCGCTGGAGTTCGCCTCCCGACAGGGTCCGTGCGCTTTGGTGGGCGACGTGGGCGAGACCGTACCGGTCTGCCAAGGCACTAGCCGCAGCGAGAGCCTCCCGACGTGACATGCCGTCAGCCAGCAGGCTCAACGCGATGTTGTCCAGCGTGTTGCGGACGCCGAGCGCCGTCGATGTCTGGAAGATCCACCCCGTCTTGCTGCTACGAGCCGAGTGTGCGCTCCCCTGGATGGGGTCCAGGTACCCAGCAAGCAAGCCCAGCACCGTACTCTTTCCCGAGCCTGAAGGGCCGACCAGCGCGACCAGCTTTCCTGAAGGAACATCCAAGGTTGCACCCCGCAGGACCCATTCGGAACGCCGGCCATACCGGAACCACACGTCCGTCAGGCCGAGCACGAATCCAGCCCAAGATCGATCGGATTGCCAACAATTCGCACTCCATCGAGGTCCAGATCGTCCAGGTAGGTAACTCCCACAGCGGACGATCCGACGACTCGGACCGCCTGGGGACGCGACGAGCTTCCGGCCAACCACACACAGACCCCGTCGGCATCGACCACGAGCGCGGTCGTCGGGGCAACTACCACACGCTGCGGACGCGTCGCTCTCACCACACCCTGGATCACGATTGGGCCCGTCGTCAACTCTACCTCGGAATCGTCGGTCATCAGCATGGCCTCGACCATCTCGAGATTCATCGGCGTGAGGTCAGCGTCGAGGTCGACGATCACCGACGCATCGAGGCTCTCGAACCGCAGTGCCTGTTGGGGCCGAGCCCCTCCCGAGCCGTCGGTGACCGCGACCACCGCCCCGGTCACCGACGGCGCACCAATCGCGATCGGGGTGCCCAACGGCGGGAACGGCACGCCCACCTCAAGGCTCACCTTCCACACATCCGAGTCGGCGGCAGGCAACCAGATGACATCCTGCGGTGACAGCGTCGTCGATCGTCGAGACTCGACACCGAGGAACGCAGCAACGGCTTCCATCGTCGCCGCATCGGCTGAGCCGTTGACCTCGCCGAGCGGTGCCGCCTGATCCGATGCTCCTGTGACGACGAGCGGTTTCCCGAGACGCTTGCCGGAGCCGACGGCCTCGTCGTACGGACCTACACGACCGTCGATGAGCGCCTGCTGGACGTCGGCCACATCCTCGCCACGGGTCCCGCGCCGGATCTCCCGATACAGTGGTGCCCGCGTGGCAAGTGCCCGAATGACGACCCCGTCGACCGCAGCGATCGCATCGCCGCTGCTGACCCTGGCTCCAGGCTCGGCCAACATCTCCGTAACCAGCCCAAGGCGACCATTGGAAACTAGACGCCGACCCTCCTCGACCGATATCTCCAGGGTCGCTCTGCTTCGCCACTCCAACTCGTCGCCATGCAGGTTCACCTCCACCGGTCGCGGTTCAGCTAATTCCACCAGCGGCTGAGGACGCCATCGCGCAATCACCACAACTGACACGGCGAGGACCCCAACCAGCAGGATCGCGACAATTCGGCTTGCCACGGCGCCTCCCGGTTCCTAGGGCTCTGGAAAGCTCTTCGGGAACAGCATGGCATGGCTGTCGAGACAGCGGAAAGCTTCCGAGAATGCTGGCTCCACAAGCCCGGCGGCAACGATCGCTTGCACGACTGGCTCCTCGCGGGGATCGTTCGGATCGTAGGGGAACTCGTCCACCCCAACCTTCTCGAGACACTGGCGCAGCTCTTCAGCCACAGTGGCTCGCTGCTCCACAGGAACCAGGTTCTCCCTCAACCAGCCGCGCTCAACTCTATCCAGGAACTCGATGCTGCAGCGATCCATGACATCGCCCGGATCAGCGCCGTCGTCCGGATCCGGGTCAGTGACATCGATCAAGTACCATGGCCCGTCTGCGGCCGGCCGTGGTGGCGACGTCGGCCATCCTTCAGCCTCGATGCACTCGCGAGTCGCCTCCAACGCTCGGAGGTACTCCTCCTTGGTCACGCCATCAGCCAACAGCCGATCCTGGAAATCCCCCGCTGTGGCGGTCTCAACGGAGGAACCAGCCGTACACGCCCCGGCGAACACCGCAGCGGCGACGACCAAGGCGAACCAACGGCGGCGATCCCTCCGCCCCAGCCCGGACGGTCGAGTCGTCAACACGTCAGCGACTTTGAGCTGCCGTTCGTGTACTTTGTCTCGTCGTTGGTGTCCCGCAACCCTCCCCGTGTGCGGTAGTTGTCGGTGCCGTGCCCGTTGCAGTAGTAGGAGCCGGTGCCGCTACTGAGCACTGTCGTGCCACTGTGGTACTTCCGCTTTGGATTGCCGCGGAAGTACCAGATACCCAGAACCTGCTCCTGCAGGCGCGCTTCGGACATCGTGGCGAACGGCCCCCACTCAGGGCAATACGCTGTGTTGGAGAAGTACGCATAGTTACCATCCGTCCACGGCAGCGCCGGGCTGTTACCGCATGGTGTCGATGCCGCGGCCGGTGTCACCACGAATACCGAACTCAACACGGCAATGGCCACAACGGTTCCGATCCTACGGCGCACCGGTCCGAGCCGAGGTGCATTCTTTGTTCCTCGCACGGCTTCCTCCTTTCGCGAGCCTCAGGGCCTTGTCGTCGGCCCTTCACTCTGTGTGTGTCCGGCAGGAGCCCTTCGTCGCGGGTCGTTTGGATTACTTTTCGCGTTCTGAGGTGAAGCCGCGAGAGCGGCGAGCTTCCTCGGAGTTGGGTCCGGGGAAGGGCGCGATGCGAACCTGGCGAGTCTCGCGATGCAAGGTAAGCCCGTCAGGGGACGACTCTCTCTCCGCACCTCGTGGAGAGGCCGTGTCAAAGACATTTCGCCCCTGGTCATCGATCCTCCGAGTTCACCTTCGCGGCGAATGCCGTGATGACATCCGGGCTCGGAACCTCGCGGCCCAGACGCGGCCCAGAGACCAGCCTTGAGGAATCGACCTCGGCGGCAGATGACAGAACCCCCCGCCGTAGCAGGGGTTCCGGCCAGCACGCCCGGAGGGACTCGAACCCCCAACCTTCTGATCCGTAG
>JBHHWH010000106.1:0-6608 GCA_046756405.1 Acidimicrobiia bacterium
GGCGATCCCCTCCAGCTCATCCCAACCCCAGGGGAAGTTGTACTCCACGTCGGCAGTGGACGCGGAGTAGTGGCTCAGCTCCTCGGCTTCGTGGTGGCGGAGACGGAGCGCCTCCCGACTCATCCCCAACTCCATGTACCACTGGAACCTCTCTTCGAGCCAGTAATCGAACCACTTGTCGGCCTCTTCGGGACGGCAGAAGAACTCCATCTCCATCTGTTCGAACTCCCGGGTGCGGAACACGAACTGGCCGGGGGTGATCTCGTTACGGAAAGACTTACCGATCTGGGCGATGCCGAAGGGAAGTTTGAGGCGGGCGGTGCGGCGGACGTTCTCGAAGTTGATGAAGATCCCCTGGGCGGTCTCCGGGCGCAGATACACCAGGTTCTCCTCCGCTTCGACCGGCCCCATGTAGGTGCGGAACATGAGATTGAAGTTGCGGGGCTCGGTGAAGGTGCCGCTCTTGCCGCATTTGGGGCAGGTGTCGGGGTCTTCGAGGCGGTCGAGACGGTGCCGAGCGTTGCAGTTGGTGCATTCGACCAGGGGGTCAGTGAAGACGGCTTCATGTCCCGAAGCCACCCAGACCTGGCGGGCTTGGAGGATGGCCGAGTCGATGCCCACGATGTCGGGACGACGCTGAACCATCGACTTCCACCACTCCTCTTTGACGTTGCGGAGCAGTTCGACGCCCAGGGGTCCGTAGTCGTAGGCGGAGCGCAGACCTCCGTAGATCTCGGAGGACTGGAAGACGAAACCGCGCTTCTTGGCGAGGTTGGCGATGGTCTCGAGGGTTGGTTCTGTCATTTGAAGGCCGAACGGTGGCTCAGTTTGGCTTCCTAGTCAATCTGAGGCTGGGCTTTGTCCTCCGCCGCCCCGAAACGGCGTTCCCGAGATTGGTACTCGACGACGGCGTCGAGGAGGCCATGCCGGTCGAAGTCGGGCCAGAGAATCCCGGGGAAGTAGAACTCGGCGTAGGCGGACTGCCAGAGGAGGAAGTTGGAGAGGCGGTGCTCACCGGAGGAGCGGATGACGAGGTCGACGTCGGGCATGTCGGGGACGTAGAGGGCCTCGCGTACGTGCTCCTCGGAGATCTCCTCGGGGTCGAGTTCCCCGGCGGCCACCCTGCGGGCGATGCTCCGGGTGGCGTCGGTGATCTCCCGCCGGCTCCCGTAGTTGAAGGCGAAGACCAGGTTGAGCCGGGTGTTGTCCCTGGTCAGCTCTTCCGCCTCGGCCATGTGGCGGCGGTTACGGTCAGGAATCCGCGGATCGTCCATCCATCCGGCGAACAGCATCCGCACCCCCTGGGCGTGGAGGTCGTCGCGGCGGCGCAGTAGAAGGTCCTCGTTGAACCACATCAGAAACTCCACCTCTTCCTCGGAGCGGGCCCAGTTCTCGGTGGAGAAGGTGAAGGCAGTGAGCCACCCGATGCCGATCTCCAGCGCCCCTTCCACCGTGTCGAAGAGGGCCTCCTCCCCCGCCAGGTGCCCGGCGGTGCGGGGAAGGCCGCGGGCGTTGGCCCACCGCCCGTTGCCGTCGAGGATCAGCCCGACGTGGACGGGAATGTCGTCGGGGTCGAGGCGGGAGAGATCCATGCTCACTCCAGGACCGCCAGGGAGGTCAGCTTGCGGTCGAGGTGATATTCGACGAACCGGCGGGCGACTCCCATGGCCTCACCGGAGAGAGATAGGTCGCGGGGAGGTAGGGAAGCCAGCTCGGCTCGGGCCAGGGCGTCGAGGTACTCGGTAAGACCCTCCCGCAGCCGGATCGCCCCCGCCACCCGGCAGCTCTCGCATACTGCTCCCCCGCCACTGAAGGAGAACCGGTGTAGCCCGTCGGTACGACCGCAAGCGGCGCAGTGCACCAGCGACGGGGCCAAGCCGACCACATCGGCCAGTTTGAGGAGGAAACTGGTTACCAGGTCCGGTCCCGACCGTCCCGCTTCCAGGGCCTTCAGTCCCCGTTGAAGGAGGAGGAACAGGCGCAGCGACGGCTCGTCTTCCTGGGCCACCGCGTCGACCACCTCCACCATGGTTCCAGCAGCGAGCACCGAGTCGAGGTCACCTCGCAGGCGAGGAAAGGGTTCGATCACTGATACCTGGGTGATGGTGTCCAGGTTCCGGCCCTCGTAGAGGACCAGGTCGACGTGGGTGAAGGGTTCCAACCTTCCCCCGAAGCGGCTCTTGGTCTTCCTCACTCCCTTGGCCACCGTCCTGATCTTGCCGTGGTTGGGGCTGAGGAGAACCACCACCCGGTCGGCGTCGCCGAAGGGGTAGCTGCGCAGCACGATTCCCTGGTCGTTGCGGAGGCCCATAGGAACCCCAGGGTATCGGCCAGGATGCGAAACTCCGGGCTACGTTTCCGGTTGTGAGTCTGGTGCCCGAACACGAGATCGACGCTTTCCTCGAAGCCCACCCGGATTGGGCCCGGTCGGACAGCGAGATCAAGCGGACCTACGTCTTTCGGGACTTCAACCAGGCGATGGGATTCGTCACCCGGGTGGCCCTAGTCGCCGAAAGAGCCGACCACCACCCCGACATCGACATCCGTTGGAACAAGGTGACCCTGACCCTGTCCACCCACTCCCAGGGTGGGCTCACAGCCCGGGACCTCGACCTGGCCGACCGCTGCGACGGCCTCGCCTGAGCGCCCGTCCTTTATGCGCAAAGGTCCATATCCGGGCCCTGGTGCATTAGGTACCGAAGTTGGGGGGGCGTTTCTCCTTGGCGGCAGTGACGCCTTCGGCGGCGTCGGGGCCCAAGAAGCCTAAGAACTCGTAGGCCACCGAGGCGTCGAAGATGGGGTAGGCCATGCGCAGCCAGTGGTTGAGGGTGTGTTTGGTCCACCGGATCGCCTCCTGGGCTCCGGAGGCCAGCTCCGAGGCCAGTCCCTCGGTGAACGACTCCAGCTCGTCGTCGTCGACCACCCGGGCCACCAATCCGATCCGCTCCGCCTCGGCACCGTCGAGGGGATGGTTGGTCAACAGGTAATACTTGGCCTTGGCCATTCCCATCAGCAGCGGCCAGATCACCGCGGCGTGGTCGCCGGCGGTCACACCGATGGCGACATGACCGTCGAGGATGCGCGCCGTGCGGGCGGCTACCGGAATGTCGGCCAGCAGCGCCGCCGCCAATCCCGCCCCCACGGCAGGGCCGTTTATGGCGGAGATGATCGGTTTGGTGCACTCGATGATGTTGCGCACCAGCTCCCTGGTCTCAGCCAGCACCCGACGGTGGGTATCGTGGTCGGTGAGGATCTGGCCGATCATGGCGAAGTCACCTCCGGCGGAGAAGGCCCGGCCTTCGCCTCTCAGCAGAACCACCTTCACCTCGGGGTCGGCGCTCACCTCTGGCCACAGGCGGACCAGCTCGGCGTGGCCCTGTTCGGTGACGGCGTTCAGCTTCTCCGGGTTGTCGAAGGTCACCGCCAGCACCCCATCGGGGCGCAGCTCCAACTTCAAGAACTCGTAACTGTTCGGATCCATAGACCCAAATTAGTGGCTGGAGCTAGGTCTTCTCGAAGCCGAGCCGGTCGAGAAGCTGGGGGTGGCGCTGCCAGTCCTTTTCCACCTTCACCCGAAGCTGGAGGTTGACCCGGTCGCCGAGGATGATCTCCAGCTCCTCCCGGGCCTCGGAGCCGGCCTTCTTCAACAAGGAGGCACCCTCGCCGATGACGATCCCCTTCTGGCTCTTCCGCTCCACAATCACGTCGGCGAAGATGTCGATGAGCCCGTCGTCGCGCTGGTCGATCTCCTCGATGCGGACCGCCAGGGAGTGGGGCAGCTCGTCCCGGAGCCGCTCGAGGAACTTCTCCCGGATGATCTCGGCGACGATGAAGCTCTCCGGCTGGTCGGTGACCATCCCCACCGGGTAGTACAGTGGGCCTTCGGGAAGACGTTCCACCAGACCCTGGACCATCTCCGCCACACCCTCACCGGTGACCGCCGAGATCGGGTAGATGTCCTCGAAGGGCCACTCGGCAGCTTTCAGGAGCTGTTCGGCCACCTTCGCCTTGGAGGTCTTGTCGATCTTGTTCACCGCTACCACGGCATCGGCCTTGGCTTCGATCAAGCGCTCCGCGATCAGCCGGTCACCCGGCCCGATGGGAGCGGTGGCGTCGATCATGAACAGCACCGCATCAGATTCGGCCAGCGTCCCGTAGACCAGGGAGTTGAGACGCCGGCCCAGCTCGGTTCTGGGCTTGTGCAACCCCGGGGTGTCGACGAACACGATCTGGTATTCGGGGTTCTCAGGGTCAGGCCCGTTGACGACACCCCGGATGGCGTTGCGGGTGGTCTGGGGCCGAGAGGAGGTAATGGCCACTTTGGTTCCCACCAGACGGTTCACCAGGGTGGACTTGCCCACGTTGGGTCGTCCCACCACGGCGACGAAGCCCGATTTCATCGGGGTGAGCCGTGGCCGTTGACCCTCACTTCGACCTCGGAGACCCTCCGGCCCTGCATCCGGGTCACTCGGAACTCCAGCGGGCCATACTCGAACTCCTCACCCTCCTCGGGAACCCTCTCCGCCAGACCTAGCACAAGGCCGCCGACCGTGTCCCACTCCTCGGCGGGAAGGTCAACTCCGGTGACACCGACCAGCTCGTCGACGGAAGCCCGGGCATCGACCCGCCACCCGTCCTCCCGCTCCAGGATCATCTCCTCTTCGTCGTCGGTTTCGTCGGCGATCTCCCCCACCAGCTCTTCGAGAAGGTCCTCGATCGTGACCAGCCCGACCACGTCCCCGTACTCGTCGACGACTATCACCTGATGGGTGTGGCTCTCCTGCATCTCCGAGAGCAGAGCCGAGGCCAGCTTCGTCTCCGGCACGAACTCCACCGGGCGCATCACCTCGGAGACCGAGCCGGGACGCTTGCCCTCGTTGAGCATCGGCAGCAGGTCCTTGACTATCACCAACCCTACGACGTCTCCGTTGGATGTCACCGGGATCCGGGAGTAACCCTCGGAGGTCGCCAGTTCGATGAGCTCCTCCACCGGCGCCGACGCTTCAATCGTGACCATGTCGGGCCGGGGAGTCATCACCTCCCTGACGATCGTCTCCCCGAACTCCAGCACCGAGTCGATGAGCTCCCTCTCCTGCTCGTCCTCCTCGCTGACTGTCTCCCCGTGGGGCTCCTCCTGGTCCAGTTCCGGTAGAAGATCGTTGGCCCATCCTCCCAATCCCACCGCCAGTCGAAGCAGGGCGGCGGAACGGTATGCCACCCGTCGCGGGTTCCATCGCCCCACCCAGCGAGGTATCAGCTCCCCCACCACCAGGTTGAACACCGCCACCGCGGCGGCAGCCAGTAGACCGTGGGGAAGATCCAGTCCGACCACGACGATCGCCGTGGCCAGCACCGAGGCCACGATCAGCAGGGCGGAGGCGACGACGCTCACCGCTGGGGTGATGATCTCCCGATCTTCCAGCAGGTCGGCCACCTCGCCCGCTCCCGAGACCTCGTCGGCAGCATCACGGAGGGCATCGGCCCTGGGCACCCGGGCCACCGCTGTTCCAGCGGCCCGGATCCAGGCGGCTACGAGCAGCAACATCGACGCGGCGGCGATGGCCACCCATGTCATGGGCGGTCCCTCCCCACCATCGCCATGAGCTCCCGCTCCCGCCGCTCCATCATCTCAGCTTCGTCACCTTGGCGATGGTCATAGCCGAGAAGGTGCAAGATGCCGTGGGTGACCATCAGGGCCATCTCGTCTTCGAAGGCGACCCCTTCCCGTTCGGCCTGGCGGGCCACGTAAGTGGGGGCGATGATCACGTCGCCGACCACCAGCGGAGGGCCGTTGTGGTCCCTCTCCGGGACGATACCCGGAATCAGGATCTCGACGGGAAAGGCGAGCACGTCGGTGGGGCCCTCTCGATGGAGAAAGCGGCGGTTGTAGCCGGTGATCTCCGCCTCGTCCACGAAGAGGAGGGTCAGCTCGGTGTCGTCGGGGTAACCCTCTTCGCGGAGCACCAGCTCCGCTAAACCCCGCAGCTCAGCCAGGTCGACGGGAAACGACTGCTCGTTGGCTACGAAGACTCTCACCCCAATCGACCCCCGGTCCCACCGGATTCGCCCCGGGAGCTCAGGGCTCCGGAGCGGCAGGCTCTGTTGGTACTGTCGGACGGGTCTTCCATCAGCTACCGGGGAAGTTCGGATAGGCGATACGTTGATGGTAATGACCCACCAGGGAGTCGAGGAAGGCTCTCCGGATCTTGGTCAGATCGGCCAGCGTCAGTGGTGACTCGGAAAGCTGGCCGTCTTCGACCTTCTCGTCGATCACCTTGTCGACCACCTTCTCGATACGTTCAGGAGTGGGTTCCTCGGTCTGGAACTCGGCCCGGCAGGCTGCCTCCAGGGCATCGGCCAGCATCAGGATCGCCGTCTCGGCGGTGCGGGGCTTGTGTCCCACATGACGGAAGTCGTCGATGTCGACGTCTCCGTCGGAGACCTCCCGGGCCTTCTCGTAGAAGTAGCGCATCACACCATCGCCATGGTGGCTGACGATCCCCTCGGTCACTTCGCTGGGAATCTTGAACCGGAGGGCCAGGACAACACCGTCGGTGACGTGGCTGCGGATGATCCGGGCCGACTCCCGGGGGTCCAGCTCGTCGTGG
>JBHHWH010000107.1:0-6305 GCA_046756405.1 Acidimicrobiia bacterium
CCTCACATCGATGACCCTGACCGTCTGGAGGGAGTGACCGCCATCGGGGTGGACGGAGATATAACCGAATGTTGTGGATGACGGGGTCCGGGAAAGAGGGCGGCGTACCCTTCCGAACCTGAATCAACGGTTCCGCTGGTGTTGGCCGGCGGGGAAGGAGTACGCCTGATGTTGAAGATAGTCACCGATGATGTGGGTGGAGATGATCTGACAGTGTCGGTGTTGGATGAGCTGGTCACCGAGGGGGCTCGTCGCATGCTGGTGACGGCTCTGGAGGCTAAGGTTGCCGATTACATCGAACGTCACCAGCAGCTGGTCGACGAGTCTGGTCATCGTCTGGTGGTCCGCAACGGCAAGGCCGCCGAGCGGACGCTGGTGACCGGGGCTGGCGGGTTGAGGATCCGGGCTCCTCGTGTCCACGACAGAAGGGAGGGCCACAGGTTCTCTTCGTCGATCCTGCCTCGGTATGCCCGCCGGTCACCGAAGGTGGCCGACGTGCTGCCGGTGTTGCATCTGCGGGGCCTGTCCACTGGGGATTTCGCTCCCGCGCTCGAAGAGTTCTTCGGTACCGACGCCGGACTGTCGGCATCGACGGTGACTCGGCTCATCGAAACCTGGTCCGACGAATACGAGGCTTTCGAGAACCGGGACCTGTCTGATTCTGATTTCGTGTATGTGTGGGCCGATGGGGTGCATTTCCGAATCCGATTGGAGGAAGACCGGTTGTGCTGTCTGGTCATGATCGGGGTCCGTGCCGACGGCTCAAAAGAGCTGATCGCCTGCGCCGATGGGTATCGGGAGTCCACCGAATCCTGGGCCGAAGTGCTCCGAGACCTCAGAGACCGGGGGATGGGTGCTCCGGTGGTGGCAGTCGGTGACGGCGCCCTGGGATTCTGGGCTGCCCTCGCCGACGTGTTTCCCGAAACCCGGGAGCAGCGGTGTTGGGTGCACAAGACCGCCAACATTCTCGACGCCCTCCCGAAACGGCTCCACAAGTCGGCCAAGGCAGCGTTGCATGACATCTATGAGGCGGAGACCCGCCGAGACGCCGAAGCTGCGATCGACGGTTTCATCGTCCAGTTCGGGGACAAGTATCCCAAGGCGGTCGAGAAGCTGGTCCGAGACCGGGAGACCCTGCTGACCTTCTACGACTACCCGGCCGCACATTGGGTGCATCTGAGGACGGTGAACCCGATCGAGTCGACGTTCGCCACCGTCCGGTTACGCACCAAGGTCACCAAAGGAGCCGGCGCCAGACGACGAGGGCTGGTAATGGCCTACAAGCTGCTCGACGCAGCCCAGGCCAGATGGCGGAAAGTCAACAGCCCCCAGTTCGTCGCCCTCGTCCGGGCCGGAGTCGAATTCAAAGACGGAATCCAAGTTGAAAGGAGAGACAACCAATCAAGGGACGCCGCCTGACCATCCCAGCCGATCCACAGGATTTGGCGATATCTCACGTCTGGGTGGCCGAGGCCCCCCGTACCAGAATGGAACATTCCCGAGCAATAACGCTCCAATTGGTGACCACCCGGGAACGAGCATATACCGAGTCCGAGCAGATCGGCGCTGCTGCGCTGGGGGCGGGATGGCTCAGAAACGTTCAGGGGGATTGTTGGTGGCAGGCGACGAACCCACCGAACAGGAAGACGGGTGCTGGGTCATCAGCGAAGAACGGAGCGGTCTCGGCGAGGAGCCAGATCTTGAACTCCGCTTCTGTCTGGTCGCCGCGTTCGATCACTGTTTGGAGGTTGCTCTGGGTCAGGAGGTAGGCCGCTAACTGGTCGGCGGTGAGGGGCACTGGGTGCTCGTAGCGTTCCCAACCGGTGTGCTGCCAGGCACCCAGATCATCCGGGGGGCGCCACGATCGATCCCGTGGAGGCGACGGATAGGTGCTGAGGTAGACGTCCCTGGCCCAGGCAGCGAACTCTTCGTGACCCTGCATCTGTCCGGTGAACCAGTGGTCGTGGACCACCAGCCACGCATCCGGTCTGGCGACCCGAGATGCCTCTTTGAGGAACCGTGCCTGGTCGAACCAGTGCAACGCGGAGCCAACCGCGATCAGGTCACAGGATCCATCCTCCAGCGGTAGGTCTTCGGCCGACCCGACTCGATACAGGACGTTTGCCGCTGGGAGGGCCTGTGCCAGCATGGCTGTCGACGGCTCTACGCCGATGATGGTGTCGGCCAGCGGAGCCAGCGCCATCGTCGAGATCCCCGTACCGCAGCCGACATCAACCGCACACCGAACCCGGGCGGTGATTCCGGTCAGCCGGCGAATGACGTCTGTTACGAGGCTGGAGTAGTCGGGGCGACCCGCTGCGTAGAGGCGAGCCGCAGCGTCAGTAGCGAACGGATTGTTGGACATCGCTAATCAACCTACACGGCGTGGATTTCGTCTCTAGGACGAAAAACGATGCCGATCACCAGGTCCGAGGCGAGAATGAGCACCTCGCGCACCCGCTCGAGATCGACCGTGCGCCAGACGCTTTAACGCATCCCAGGGGTTCACTCACCCTGCCAGGTCAGATGACGATCCGAAGCGCCGCGTCGAACACGTAACCGGCCTCCCGTTTGCGTTCGAACTCGCCGTCGCCTGAACGCCCCTGTGCCGTATCCCGTCACCAGCTGGCGCCGAGTGCTGAACCGGCCTGGGTTCACACCAGCTGCACCGGCCTTCCGAAAGCAGGCAGATCCACCAGTACCACCCGGTTCCGGTCCTTACGCCACACGGGCCCACCACATCCAGGACAGGTCGGCCGCTCCAGGCGGGCTTCGACGTGGACCCGCAGCGGTCCACCCGCCTCGTCGTCGACACCCAACACCGTGACATCGGGCAATCCGACAAGCAGCTCACACACACGGATAGGGTTCGTCTCCACAGGGGTCCTCCCATCTGATCGGCATAGAATACCGCCAGATTGGCAGGGCCCTTGTAACATCCCGGGGATCACCACCCCCCGCTCAGATCCGAAGCGCCGGTGTTCGCGCAGTCTCGAGTTTCTGGAATTCGAGGAGAGGGTGGTCCTGGTAGATGTCGATTAACGCTGCCAACGCCTGGTTGGCCTCCTCAGAATGAGGAGGCCCTTGCCCGCGTCAGTGGATTTTGAAATCAGCCTCCCAAGTTCACCACACCCCACACCTCAACGCGGGGAGCCATATTGCCTTCGTTTGATTGTTCCACCCGATACCTGGCCACCTGACTTAAGGCGAAACGCCGCTCCGCGCATCCTGGACAATCGTCATAGCGTCGGTGAGGAGCACACCTTCCAATGGCATAGAAATAGGGCTGTTGATCGTCTGGACAAGAGTAGAGCCATCGATGACGTACACACCTTCGAAAGTTATCGGCCGGTAGTACTGCCCGCCGCTTTCGGCGTCTCGTTTCAGCCATAGGAAGGCGAGCACGCGCGTTCCCGCTTTGCGCCAGTCGCGGTCGTAGTCAACTCCTATGGTGTCGGTCTCGATAAGGATGTTTGTGGCTATTGTCGAGCCTGCAAGGACTTTGTCTACGCGCAGTGCGGTTTCCTCAAATTGGACCTGCGGGATGTCCTCACCGACTGATCGTCCGAGAGTGCTGCTTTCGACTGTACCTACAACGATGAGGTCTGGTTCAGACAGCAATTCCTCGTATGTGCTCGCATGTCCGGGGGTGCCAGGTGGCGGGAGGAGCATCTCTGCGCGTGATCCCGGGTCCGGAGGATTAAGCACCAGATAGATGAGCGCTCCTCCCACAAGCACCGCGAGCACGACAGCCACAAGGGTATTTGGGACTCGAGTTGTGTCCGTCTCCGTGCTCACTTCACGGTCCTCTGCGTCGATCGTCAATAGAGGCTGTTGATGTGGATAATGTCGTGTGGCGAGTAGTTGTAGTCATCTTGCGTAGCGGGATTCTGCATGCAGCTCGTTGGATCCGTCGTGTGGGCAAGCCCCACACCATGGCCCTGCTCATGACAGGCAATACCCCTGGCGTAATTGGTGTTCGACTCGTTGAATTTCTCTAAGTTGTACTGGATAGTGCCCAGGAGGCACTTGCTCCCCCCATACCAATAGCTGCAATACCAACGGGCGACCCATGTTGTGTCTCCGTAATTCGAGTCGTACATATTGATGCCGGTAGGCTGCCAGGAGTTGTAGTGGGATCGAACTATGTCGGTTGGTGCCAGATTGTTGACTTCGTTCCACGAGGACGCGTTGTGCATTGCTGATTCCAGGTTCACGTGAGCGAAGACGATGGTGGAACCGGCCCAGTTAGCCCTGTGACCCAGCACGTTCGTCGCGAGGGCGGGAGTTACGAGAAGGATGGTCACGGCCACCGCGATTACTGACGCCCACATTCTCCTACGGTCGCGGCGAGGGATCTCGGCTCTCTGCACCTAGTCGACCTCTTGTGCGGAAAATCGCTGCGCTGACAAATGTAGCTATTGGGTTACGGATGTCAAGGGCCAGCAGGATCTGCCCGTGGCCGGTCAGTGATTCTGCCCACTGGTGGCCACCGGGATTGCCCATAGGTGGCCGACGGGTCTGCCCGATCAGGTCTTCGGAGGTATCACACCCTTTCTGTGGATGGCTTGGGTAAGTCGGTGCCCCGGGTCGTCGTTTTTTTGCTCAGGTCTAGGTGTATGAGCCAGGGAGGCTGTCGACTCTGTTGATGGGTGGTCCGTGCCGCGCGGGGAGCTTGCTGCGAGGGAGGCGGCACGCCGGAGTGGTGCGCCGGAGTAGGAGGTGCACAACTTGAAAGCGGCAGTTCATCGAGGCTGGCCGGGAGAGGCTGGAGAAGGGGGCTCGACGACGGTCGTCGCGTGAGTTGGAAATTGAGGCTGAGTGTGAGGAGCTGAAGGCGGCGTTGGGTGAGGCCCACCTCCAGCTGCGGGTGTGGGTACTCGTCGAGCAGCCAGGCAGCGAACTCGGAGGCAGACCGGGCCGCTCTCGTCAGGCTCTGGATGCCGAAAGATTCCCCCAGGCCGAATGTGGTAGGGCCGTCAGCGAACGGGTAATGGCTGGTGCCGATCACCAGCCCGTAGGTGCCGGGATCGGTCTCTGCGTCCGGGACAGGCAATAATGCCGCGGAATCGGTCTCCCGCAGTAGGCGAGTATCGACCTGTGACACAACCGGCGACTCTATCAGGCCTTGCGATCGCGTGGCACATCGAGGGCAGGTTCGGTCTAACAGGTCCTTACGTAAGTCCTGCTTGTCTGGGTCAGATAGCAAGCCGAGGCGCCGCGTCGAGCAGGTAACCGGTCTGCCGTTTGCAGTAGAGCTGGCTGTCGCGTGAGGCCTTCCTGAACCTCATGGGCCTCGCCTAGCGCCGATTGTGGGATAGCGGGCTGTCAGATCGGTCGAGCGCTGCTGTGGTGAGCGCGCGTTGTGTGCTGGTGCTAATCGATGTCCTTCGTGACATGAGCTACCGCCTCGATAGCCGAAAGGTGAGGCTGGGTCGCCTCCCGCCACGGCTCGACATCCCAGCCCATGAATTCGATGAAGGCTTCGACGGTGAGCGAGAGCCCGACTGACGCATAGTTGGCGGCAATAGCAATCTCACCGAGAGGGACTCTTGGTTTCAGGACGGGCGCGCCCGCGGTGTCCCTTCGGTAGCCGAGCATCGAGCCGAGGAAGTTCCCGTGGGTGAATTCGGAGAGGAGGCCGTAGATCGAAACGGCATCACCCCGGTCACCGCCGAACGCCTCGAATTGGTCGCCTATGAGCTGTGTGGCGTTGGGTATCCGCCGCTTCTTCTCTCCGGTTAGTCGCAGGAGGTCATGTTCTGCGGCGACCCGGTCAATGATCTCTTGGATGGCCTTCAAGTATGAGAGGTCATTCGGCTCGGTGCGTATTCGCTCTGCTCGGTCCCTCAAGGTCACTGAGTGCTGAGCGAAGGTGAGGGTCCGCTCCAACCGCGTACGCGCTCCGATGCCGGGTTGGGTCAGCCACCACGCAATTGACGCTACTTCGAGGACGACCCGTAGACATGACAGGACCGCATACCTGTGGACTCCCGCATCGCCGCTCGGGTCGATGATCAGCCGGTGTGCAGCCTGAAGGTGGTCGGACGGAATGCCGAGCGTCACCCATACGATCCCGACGGTCAGGTCAGTTCCACCATCCGACGATCCAAACGGAGTCTCTCGCTCGTGAGCACCTTCCGACCCGGCAGCCGGGAGAGGGTCGCCGGTCCGATCATTGAACAGCGCGTCGATCGCCTGCCCCTGGTCTCCGCAGGGCTTGAATGGAGCTTCCAACGTCAATCGCTGCCGGTCCACCATGGCGGCGATCTTACCACAGACGGCCCGGAGAGGGATCATTTCGG
>JBHHWH010000108.1:0-6008 GCA_046756405.1 Acidimicrobiia bacterium
ATGAACTCCCAGAGCTGATAGAGGACCACGGGGCTGGCCAGGATCACTCCACCGAACAGTCCTACCCGCATCAGCACTCCCCACTTCTCCGCCACGGCCAAGCTCTGCAGCTCGGCGTCAGGGGCGGCGGCATGAAACGGAGCCTCGAGGACGGCCCGCAGCTGATTGGCGAAGATGAAAGCGATCACCCCGCCTACGACCACGGCGATGAAGCTCTTCAGCAGCCGCCAGCGCAGCTCCTCGAGGTGGGTGAGGATGGATTGGGGTCGGTCTTCGGTCACGCCTCGTCCACGGGCTCGTCGGGGTGCACCTCGGTGTCCTGGTCGCTTACGGTCTCATCCCCGCTAGCCAACCTCTTCTCGATCTCTTCCAGGTCCCGCATGGCGTCCTCGGGAGTCGGTCCCGACACCGGCTTGGGCCCCTTCCACTCGAAGCGGCGTGGGTCTGCCTCCCGGACCTCTTGTTCCAGCTCCTTGAGAGGCTCGCGAAGCTCGTCCTTCACCTCCTCGACAGGCGCCCTCAGCTCATCGCCCATCTTCTTGAACTCGCCGACCTCGGCTTCGAGACCCTGGGTGATCTCTCGGGCCGCGGCCCGTAGCTCCACTATCCACTTGCCCAGCCTCCTGGCCAGTTCAGGCAGGCGCGTAGGTCCCAGCACGATCAGGGCCAGGAGGAGGATGATGAGTACCTCGCCGGACTGGAACATTCACCTTGATGCTAGAGCGCGCCGGACGCGTATAGAGGGGAGAGTGGCAATCCCCTGCTTCGCCACTCCCCCCTACTGATAGGCACCCCGCCTCGGGCGCCTTTGCCGGGCGGGCTTCTCAGCCGGCCAGGAGTCGGAGTGGATCCGGCTCCGTCTCTAGGGCGACCACGAAGTCTTCGATCTCCCGCTCGGTGATCGGGTCGGGGTTGATCACTTCGAAGTGAACCCCGGTGGCAAGGAGGACGCTGACGACGCGTGAGTTGGCAGGACGACGTTGTGTCTCGGTGCACAGCGGACACTGGAAGCGGTAATCCCCTTCCCGGCTACCTGGGCGCAATTCCAGTGCCACGTCTGCTGGACTGAGATGAATGTCTCCGCACCGTAGGCACGTCGTCTTGATGGTCGTCATTTACGTTCTCCGGTCTCCCGATACTCAGCACTCAATCGGCACCGGAGAGGGCTTTCTGAAGCCCAGTTTTTGGGTCTTAAGGCCCTATTGGTATCGGTGGAGCAGCCGCTCCCCCAGTTCGGAGACCCGGCGGGCTACCTCTTCGCCGCGGGCCAGGCGGGCGGTACGACCGAGCCGGAGCAGCAACCTTGCAGGAACCTCGACGTCGGGGGACATGAACCGGATCTTCGCCTTCTTGCCCGAGTCTCGGATCACCTCCACCGGGTAGTACTCGAGAACCCAGCGCGCCTTCGGTCCCAGTTCGATGACACAGGCCACATCCCCCTCCGAGGGGGTGTAGCCCACTCCAGGCTCGGGCGGGGTCTCGGGTGGAGGGAAGCGCTCGTCGAGGACCTCCAGTTCTTTGATGCGGTCCACCCTGAAGGTGCGTTCGCCTCCGACGAGGCGGCAGTGTCCCACCATGTACCAGCGACCCAGGGTAGAAAAGACCGTCCACGGTTCCACCTCACGGACCGTCGTCTCCTCCTTGCCCACGGACCGGTAGGTGATCCGTACCACCCTCCCCTCCGCGGCGGCTTGTCGTAGCTCGGACACCCCAGCCAGCTCTGCCGCCATTTCGACATCGAGGCTGGCCTGCGCCTCGGGGACGAGGGCCCTCATCAGCTTCTGTACCGCTGACTCCAGGGCCGGGTTCGACTCTCCCATACCTAAGACCGCGAGTCCCGACGCCAAGAGGCCTAGGGCTTCGGTGGGTGTCAGACGGGGGGCCCGTCTGAAGTAGTCGGCGGCGTCAATGACCACCTCGTCTTCGTCGATGTAGGCCTCCATCAGATCGCCGGGCCCGTATCCGGGAAGGCCGCAGACGAACAGTGTGTCTAGGTCCCTGGCCAGTTGCTCCTCGGTGTAGCCGAAGCGTTCCGTGAGCTCATTGACGCTCACCGTCTCCCTCCCGAGCACGTAGGGCACGAGGGCCAGGATCCGGGACAGTCGGAACAGGGTGCGTTCGCTGCTCACGGAAGTCGCTCCAGAACCGCCTCCACCCGGCGCCTGATCTCGGTCCTAATCTCATCGGGCGCCAGCACCTCGGCGGCATCTCCGAAGCTCAGCACCCACCCGATGAACGCGTCACGGTTGGTCACCGGGACCGTGGCCACCAGCTCCGCTTCGGGCTCCTCCCTCCCGAGACTGCGCGCCGCCCACCAGGCGACCTCAGGGTCGAAACGGACGGTCACCTCGACTACCGGGTCCTCGCCCGCCTCCCAGGGCTGTTCCCGCATCACCGTTCGGATGTCGAACCCGCGGGGCCTCTCGAACGCATTCGACTCTCCTACGGGTTTGGCCCCTTCGATGCGGTCTACCCGATAGATCCGGTCCCCGTGGTCGGTTCCGGCCACCAAGTACCAGTGACCGCGACGGTGGGCGAGACCGTAGGGACTCACCAGTCGGGTCTCCCCCCGGTAGGTGAATTCGATTCGCCGGTGAGAGGTGACGGCGTCGAAGAGGGTTCCGAGAACCCCGGGCTCTGCTCCCAGCTCGGCCCCCAGGGGCTCCAGGCCGGCGGCCCGTTCCACACCTCCGAGCTTGAGAAGGGCGTCGAGTCCGGTGTGGGACCCTCCCAGGCGCACCATGCGTGCCGCCACCGAGAGGGCGACCCGCTCCTCTTCGGTCAGCCCGGGGTCGGGGAGGGCGTAGGCGTCGGGATCGACCGTGTACCCGTAGTCCACCTCCCACGAGTCGATAGCCTTCCGCTCCAGGGGAACACCAAGCCTCCGAAGCAGCTCCTTGTCCCTCTCGAACATGCGGTGGAAGGCTTCGTCGCTCTGGCCCTCATAGCCGGCGACGGTGTTGCGGATCTCGGCTGCGGTCACCGGTCGGGGCGACTCGAGCAGAAAGATCAGCAGGTTGAGGATGCGCTCTATCACACGGCGCACGGCGTCTCCCCCTCCTTCTCCACTTTCACAGGCTCTCGATCAGTTTCTCCACCCGCTCGTCGTAGGCCTTGAAGGGGTCCTTGCACATGACGGTGCGTTGCGCCTGGTCGTTGAGCTTGAGGTGAACCCAGTCGACGGTGAAGTCGCGACGCTTAGCCTTGGCCGCTTTGATGAAGGCGCCTCTGAGTTTCGCTCTTGTGGTCTGAGGGGGCTTGAGGATCGCCTCGCTGACCTTGGCATCGTCGACGACCCTCTCCGCCATGTCCCGTCGCTCCAGCAGGTAGTAGAGGCCACGGCTCCGGTCTACGTCGTGGTAGGCGAGATCCATCATCGACATGCGGGAGTCTGACATGGGAACCCCGCGGGTCTCGGCGTAACGCTCCAGCACCTTGTACTTCATCACCCAGTCCACCTCCCGATCGAGGATCATGGGATCCTTCTCCAGACCGGTGAGGAGATGCTCCCATCGGTCGATGGCCCTCTGGACCTGGGGCGGGAAGCCGGGGCTCCTGGCGAAGCGCATGGCACGGTCGAGGTACTCCCACTGGATGTCGAGAGCGCTCAGCTCTCGGCCGTTGGCAAGGCGAATACGGCGGGTGCAGCTGATGTCGTGGGAGACCTCCCTTATCGCCCGGATCGGATTCTCCAGGGTCAGGTCCCGGAACACGACGTCCCGCTCGATCATCTGCAACAGCGCCACCATCGTCCCCACCTTGACGAAGGTGGCGTACTCGCTCATGTTCGAGTCGCCGGCGATCACATGGAGGCGTCGGTAACGCTCCGCGTCGGCGTGGGGCTCGTCGCGGGTGTTGATGATGGGGCGGGAACGGGTCGTCGCCGAGGAAACTCCCTCCCAGATGTGGTCGGCTCGCTGGGCGATGGAAAAGGACGTCCCCCGCGGGTTTTGGGAGAGCTTGCCTGCGCCCAGGAAGATCTGGCGGGTGACCAGGAACGGAATGAGCACATCCACGGTGCGGTGGAAGTCCTTGTGCCTGCTGACCAGGTAGTTCTCGTGGCACCCGTAGGAGTTGCCGGCGCTGTCGGTGTTGTTCTTGAAGACGAAGATCTTCCCTCGGATGCCCTCCTCTTCCAGGCGCTCCTCGGCACCCTGGACCAGACCCTCCAGGATCCGCTCCCCTGCCTTGTCGTGGGCGACCACGTCCTCCAGGTCGTCACACTCCGGGGTGGCGAATTCGGGATGGGAGCCCACGTCGAGGTACAGCCGGGCACCGTTCTCCAGGAACACGTTTGAGGAGCGGCCCCAGGAGACGACCCGGCGGAACAGGTAGCGGGCAACCTCGTCGGGGCTGAGACGCCGCTGACCCCTCAGGGTGCAGGTGACCCCGTATTCGTTCTCCAGGCCGAAGATCCGCCGTTCCACACTGCCAGGCTAAACCGCGGCCGGGCTCACCGGGAGGGTCTCATCCCCTCAGACTTCGGCCAACTGGGAGGGATCGATGCGCCTGAAGGCCCTACGACCGTTGCCCACGTCGAGCACCGCCACCTCCCACCCCTCGGAATCTCGCTCCTCGGCCTGCCGGAAGGCGTCCTCCCCCAAGCGGAAGGCTTCCTCCAGGGTGAGACCCTCGCGCCACCGGTCTTTCAGGGCTTCGGTGAGCTGTTCTGCCTTCCCGCCGATGGCCACATAGTTGCGCTCGTCGTAGAGGGTGCCGTCGTAGGTGACCCGGAACAGCCTGTGCTCTGAGCCGTCTTCGGAGACTTCGGCGATGAGAATTTCGACTTCGAAGGGCTTGGGATCCCGGGTGAAGATCATCCCCAGGGTTTGGGAGAAGGCGGTGGCCAGCCCCATGGCGGTCACATCCTCACGGGAGTAGAGGTATCCCATCAGGTCTGCCTGGCGGATGCCGGCCTTGCGCAGGGTTTCGAACTCGTTGTAACGGCCCACACCGGCGAAGGCGATGCGGTCGTAGACCTCGGAGATCTTGTGCAGAGCCCGGGAGGGATTTTCGGCGAGCAGGAGTACCCCGTTTCCGTAGTCCACGGCGACGATCGAGCGGCCTTTGGCGATGCCCTTTCGGGCAAATTCGGCCTTGTCGCGGACGAGCTGTTCGGGAGCGACGTAGAAGGGAATGGTCACCTGATCGTCTCCACGGCTCGTTCGGCGACGGGCCGGATCTCCTCGTCGGTGATCTCGGTCACCCCTTCGCGGTCGATGCGCACCACGTTGGGAAGGATGCCGCGGATCAGGTCGGGCCCTCCGGTGGCTGTGTCCTCCTGGGAGGCTGATACCAGGGCTCTGATCGCCAGGTCCAATGCGGCTGGGCCGTTCAGCTCCTCCTCGTAGGCGGTGCGCAGATAGGACCGCGCCAGCCTCGCCCCTGATCCGGTGGCACCGAAGTCTTTCTCTTCGTACCGCCCCCCCACCAGGTCGAAGGTGTAGACCCGGCCCGTCTCCTCCTTTTCGTCATATCCGGCGAAAAGGGGAACCACGATGAGCCCTTGGAAGGCCATGGGGAGCTGATTTCTCACCAAGCGGGCGAGGAAGGAAGCCTTCCCTTCGAGGGAGAGCCGGAGGCCTTCGATCTTTTCGTAGTGCTCCAGCTCCACCTGGAACAGCTTCACCATGTCGATGGCCAGGCCTGCGGTACCGGCGATGGCCACCGCCGAGTACCGGTCCGCGGCGAAGACTTTGCGGATGCGGCGGTGGGCCACCAGGTTCCCCTCCGTGGCCCTCCGGTCGCCGGCCATCACCACCCCGTCGCCGTAGCGGAGCGCCAGGACGGTGGTGCCTTCGGGCACCGCTGGCACGCTCATCCCCTCGGGAAAGGACAGCGTCGGGCTGACCCCCAACGACTCCAGAAGGTCGGTGAAGCTGGATCCGGGCACCGGGGCGTCTAAGGGCAGGGGACCCCAGGGGCGGCCGATCACTGCCCACCCTTCTGGACGTAGTTCTTGACGAACTCCTCGGCGTTCTCCTCGAGGACCTCGTCGATCTCGTCCA
>JBHHWH010000109.1:0-5906 GCA_046756405.1 Acidimicrobiia bacterium
GTTGGTGTGACAGTGCAGCTCTGCGTAGTCGGACACCTACACCACTATATCGAACAGGTGTTCGGTATCGTGCGCCGACTAGTTTAGAATTGATGAAAGATCTCCTCGTCCCGGTCCCCAACGGCCACATCAACGCCTGGCACCGCCCTGCCTCCCCCGGCTCCCCCACCGCGGTGCTCATCCACGGGCTCACCGGAACTTCCCGGTGGATGAGCCGAGTGATCAACCATCTGCCCGCTGACATGGGCGTCATCTCCCTTGACGTCCGGGGCCGGGGACAGAGCTGGCAGGCTCCTCCCCCCTACGACCTGGCGACCATCGCCGACGACGTGGCCCGCTCTCTCGACCACCTCGACCTGGAGGCCGCAATAGTTGCCGGCTATTCCATGGGAGCCTGGGTCGCGGGGATGTTCGCCCAACGACACACTCACCGGACACACCGAATCGTCCTCCTCGACGGCGGGCTTCCCATCGAACTGGATCGGAGCCGCGACCCGAAGGAGATCCTCGATGACGTCGTCGGTCCGTCGATGGCCCGACTGGAGATGAGCTTCGACAGCCCCGAGGCCTACTACGACTTCTGGAGGCGGCATCCCGCCCTGGAGGCCGTCTGGGACCCAGCGATGGAGGACATCCTCTCCTATGACCTACACCAGGTGGACAATGCCTGGAGAGTGCGCGCCAACCCCGATGCGATCATCGAGAGCGGCGGGGGCTTCGCCCTCGATCCCGAGGTGAACGAGGCTGCCGCCAAGACTCCCCTACCCGCCACACTGGTCTACGTCGATCACGGCCTCGTTGGCGAGCCAGGCGGGTTCATCCCCCAAGAGACCGCCGAGGCGGCCGCCGCGACCAACCCCAACATCGGCCTCCTTCTTCTGAAGGGACTCAACCATTACACCCTGGTGTTCGGAGATGGGGCATCCGTGGTGGCATCGGTGGTGGCCAGCGAGTAGCTACCGTTGCGGCCATGTCATCTATCACCAAGACTATCCGCCTATCAGGCAAGGCCAGCGGATCCATCGAGGATGCGGTACGGACCGTCCTCGCCCGGGCAGCCAGCACGGTTTCGGACATTCAGAAGTTCACCATCGTCAAGGTGGGTGGCGAAGTCGACGAGTCCGGGGCGCCCACGGTGTTCACCGTGACCCTCGACGTGACCTTCGGCATCAAGGACACCGTGGAACACGGGTGAACGGACCTACGGACCTTCCACCACCTCGCTCCCTGGGCAGCGGGATCCACATGATCCCTACGCCCCTGCCCTTCAAGTCACCGCCCTGGGTGAACGCTTACGTCATCGAGTCAAAGGGGGGGTTGCTGCTGATCGACTGCGGTACCGACTGGGAGCCCGGACGCGAAGCGCTCCGCGACGGCTTTTCCGCCCTGGGCCTCGATGAGTCCGAGGTCCACACGCTGTTGGTCTCCCACCTCCATCCCGACCACGTGGGGATGTCGGCACGGCTGGTGCGGGAGTGGGGGTGCCGCTTCGTTATGCACGAGCGGGCCTCCCGCCTGGTAGACCGCTACAACGACACTCCCGGCTACATGGAGCGGTTGAAACAGATCGCGACTACCCACGGAGTTCCTCAAGCTCTCGCGGAGTCCGCCACCACGGTGGAACGACCCGACTACATGCCCCCCATCGACAAGCCCGACCACACCGTCGAGGATGGCGACCGGATCGACCTGGGCGCGGGCAGACACCTCGAGGTGCTCCACACCCCCGGCCATGAGCAGTCCCACATCTGCGTGCGCGACAGCCGGTCGGGGATCCTCTTCTCCGGAGACCACATCCTCCCCCGCATCTCCCCGGTGATCATGTACGACACCGACCTTGACGATCCCCTCGGCGACTATCTCACCTCCCTGCAACGCCTTATCGAAATCGGTATAGACGTCACCTATCCCGCCCATGGAACCCTCATCTCCCATGGGGGTGAACGGGCCCAGCAGATCCTGCTCCACCACGACCGAAGGCTGGCGGACATGGAAGAGCTGGTCAACGAAGGCGACACCACCGCCTGGCTGGTGATGATCAAATCCTTCCGGCCCAACCTGGATCCGATCCAGGCCCGTCTCGCCTTCCTGGAGACGATCTCCCACCTAGAACACCTCCGGAAGACAGGGAGGATCGAGGCCGAAGAGCGCGGGGGCGTGCTCGTCTACCGGCCGTCGCGCCGGGAGGGGAGTTTGCATGGTCGAGATGCCAGGTGAAAATATGCTGGCCAGGGCCGACAAGGCGTCAACCCCAGAAGAGAGCTAACTGATGATCCTTGCATACTTGGATCCGGGTACGGGAAGTCTGATCCTCCAAGCAGTATTGGGTGGGGTCGCCGGAATCCTGGTGGCCGCCCGCGCCTTCAAGGCCAAACTCCTGGGCCGGAAGACCGCGGGCCAGGCGACTCAAGAGGAGTCCCTGGACGAGCCGGCAACAACCGGCGACTCCTGACCTCGATGACTTCATCCGATCCCGGCTCCTTCCGCGACCCGGCGTCACGCATCGTCTACGACGGCGTCCGCGTGCTCCGACTCCTCGACGCCCGAGGACTCAAGGCATGGCAGCGGGTCTCCCAAACCTCGTTCTTCGCCAAGGCCGTCAGCGAAGGCCGCCTCATCGAGACCAAAGAGGTCGACCCTCCGCCGGGCGCGGCCGCAGCTTTAGAGCACCCCCGGCTTCCGCTGATCACCTACCCCTACGAGTGGACCTTCTCCATGCTGCGGGACGCGGCGTTGCTTCAGCTCGACCTGCTGTCCGAGGCCCTGACGGAGGACATCACCATCAAGGATGCCACTCCCTTCAACATCCAGTTCCTTCGCGGCAAGCCGGTGTTCATCGACGTCGGCTCCTTCGAGCCCTACCGGTCCGGTGAACCCTGGCTCGGATACCGCCAGTTCACCCGGCAGTTTCTCTTCCCTCTGATGATGCGCTCCTGGGTGGGCGTCCCCTTCCAGCCCTGGCTGAGAGGTGACCCTGAGGGGCCCACCGCCGCGGAGATGCGCAGAATGCTCCCTCTGACTAAACGCCTGCGGCTGTCGGGGCTGACCCACGTAGTGCTCCAGGCACGCATGGAAGAGAGGTTGTCCGGGCAAGCTGTCAGGGAGAATTTGCGCCAGGCGGGTTTCTCCAAGGAGTTGATCTTCGCCAACGTTCGCAGGCTCCGGAAGCTGGTCGCCGGATTCAAGTGGGAACCCAACTCTGCGGTCTGGACCGGCTACGAGGACTGCACCCATGTCGGCCAGGACCGCGACGCCAAGTCCGCTTTCCTCTCCGAGGCCCTAACCAGAACCCGCCCCACCGTGGTGGTAGACCTGGGGGCCAACGACGGCCACTTCTCCCTCCTTGCCGCCCATGGGGGCAGTCACGCCGTGGCGGTGGACAGTGACGAGGCGGTACTCGACCGCCTCTACCGATCACTCGAGGGAGAGGAGGTGTCGCTGGTGCTCACCGACCTCACCAACCCTTCTCCCTCCCAGGGATGGGCCGGCAGGGAGAGGCCGGGGCTATTCCAGCGGGCCAGACCGGACCTCGTGGTGGCCTACGGGCTGATCCACCACCTCATTTACACGGCCAGCGTGCCTCCGTCAGAGGTCGTCGACTGGCTGGCCTCCTTCGGGTGTCCGGTGGTGGTGGAGTTCGTCGCTCCCGAGGATCCGATGATCGCCCGCCTCACCGCCAACAAGGAGGAGGACGAGCTGCACTCCGCCAGGACCGAGGAGGGGTTCCGTCGCGCGGTGGAGGGCCGGTTCACGATTGAGGCCGAAGAGGCTCTGCCCTCGGGTCACCGTCGGATGTTCTCTCTGCGTCCCCGCTGATCCGCTCCTAGCCTTGGAGCCGCACCGAGTCGGCCACCGCCACTGAGCCGAACTCGGCCACCACCGTGAGCTGAGCGATACCGGGGGGAAGCCGGGTGGCGTCGATACTGAAGCTGAACCCCGAGCGCAGCAGGTTCTTGGATCCGAACCAGCGCACAACGTTGGGATCGTCTCGGTTGGGGGGACCCGAGGCCACGAGAGCCTCTCCGGCGAAGACATAAATCCAGTCGGGCACTTCCTTGGCCACCACATCGGCTGCCCAGCCCTCAACGGTCCACGAAGCCCCGTCCCGAACTGCTTCCTTCACCTCTATCCGCCTACCGCCTTCGCGCCGAAGTTGAAGGAGACGGCCATCCTCGGTCGTAAGACGCAGGGTGAGGTCGGCAACCGTGCCCGAGTAGAAGCCGGTCCCGTCGGGATTGGGCACGAGAACGTCGATCTCATTGGGGCCGTTGGAAACAAGCTCTTCAGCCACCAGACCCCGAAGCGCTCCGCCGTAGGCGCTGTCGCGAACCAGGTACCCGACTCCGGCTACGTACCCGTTCAACACCACCAAGATGTCATTGGAGGTCACCCCCGCCGGGACCTCGGCCCGCCCTGTGATCAACGTCTGGACGAACCCAGAGCTGCGGTCCACATCGCCCAGGCTGGCTCCCAGGTCGAGAGTCCAGCGGAGATCGGGATTCGGCTCCACCGTCAGTTCCTCCACAGATCGTCCCACCAGGGTGCCGTAGCTACCCACCGAAGCGACCCCCAGCCAGGAGCTCTGATCCGGTATCCAGACGCGGTTGCGTTCCACCTGGTCAACCAGGATCTGGAGGTCGGTGCTGACGCCGTTTCGGTTACAGCACCAGAAGGTCACCTCATGGGGGCGATTAGTGCCGGGGACGTCGAGGAGCGATATGCCGTCAAATTCCCAATCGGTCTCGACTCCGAGGACATCCACGATTGTGGGAACGATGTCGATAGTAAAAGCGGGCGAGTTGACCACCTCACCGGACTCCTCGCCGGGATATTTCACAAAGAGCGGCACCCGGTAGAGGTCATCGCGGTTGTCCTCGTAAGGCCAGCGGCGGTGTTGGCCGGGAACGAAGCTGGCCCCATGGTCGGCGACGACGATCACCATCGCCCCATCCCACAGTCGCTCCTCCTCGAGGCGATCCATCAGCCGTCCCAGCATGGTGTCGACAAAACCGAGCTGGTAGAGATGACGCTGGAATCCGAGGAGGGCAGGATCCGGTTCGTCAACCCAGTGGCCGTTGACCACCCCTTCCACCTCGGTGTACTCCTCGGGCCGTTCGTAGTGGGTACCCGATGGGTTGATGCTCCACGGAACGTGGGGGGCCTGGAGGTGGACAAAGTGGAGAGTCGCGGGAGCGTCCCGGTCGATCCCGTTGATTGTCCGCTGAAGGTAACCCACCCAGGGGCTACGTTGACCCGCAGGAGGAACCGGCAGCCCGGGAACTTCCACGCCGCCGACGACGTCGGGAACCCGGGCTTGTCCAAGAAAGCCTTTCCACGCGTTGTCGATGCTGGGCAGACGCTCCCGGGCAGTTGGCGGCAGTGTCAAGTGCCCGTAGACGACGCCAGCGTCGAGAAGAAGAGAGGCCAAGCGGGCCGGGGCTCGACCAGCGAAATCAGGGCAGACGACCTGGGGGCACAACTCCGTGACCCACTCGACGACATGCATCTCATAGGCACCGTTGAGAAGGGTGAAGAGGTTCTCCGGGTAGTCCACGGCGCTCGGACCGAGTTCCTTCCTACCCATCCGCCCGGTGAGGATGGCGGGCACGCTCTGGGTCGTGGCAATCGAGTTGGAGAGGGCGTTGCGGTACCACGTCCCTTGGTTAGCCAGTCGGGCAAAGTTGGGAAAGAGGGCCCCGTTGATGGTCCCGTCAGGGTCCATGATGGAAGCTACGGGAAACTCGTCGAGAGTGATCAACACCAGAGGCGCCGGATTGGCCACGGCAACTCCCGAGGGCGCCACCGGCTCGGAATCGGCCCAGATGAGCCTGGCGCTCGCAGAAGTGGAGACAAAGAGGATCAGGACCGCGGGAAGAGCGATAGCAAAGACAGCCAGGATCCCCTCG